>JBEBGG010000224.1:0-4894 GCA_040081555.1 Vicinamibacterales bacterium | reverse complement strand
AACGCCTATCGGCTGCGGCCGATTAATGCCCTCGGCGGGGGCAGCGTCAACTTCCTGCCGACCAATCCCCGGCCGGGATCCTCGCCCGTGGTCGGCGGCTCCGTACGCGTGGTGGGGATGAACCTGCTCAACTTCTTCAATACCTTCGCGGACGGCAATGCCAGCACTCCGGGCTGCTACCCCTCCGGCGCCGATTCCGACTGCCGCGGCGCCAACAGCGCCGCCGAGTTCACCCGCCAATACCAGAAGACGGTCGCGGCGATCTTGGCGCTGAACCCGGATGTGGTTGGCGTCAACGAACTCGAGAACGATGGCTACGGTGCGGCGAGCGCGCTCAGGTTCCTGGTCGATCAGCTGAACGCGGCTACCGCGCCTGGAACCTACGCCTTCATTGACGTCGATGCGGCGACCGGCCAGGCCAACGTCATGGGAACCGACGCGATTCGCGTCGCGCTGCTCTACAAGCCGCTGAAGGTGACGCCGGTGGGGCAGACGGCGGTGCTCAACTCGGTCGACTTCGTGAATGCGGGCGATGGTTTCCCCCGCAACCGCCCGTCGCTGGCACAGGCCTTCCGGGTCAATGCGACCGACGCGGTCTTCATCGTCGACGTGAACCACCTGAAGAGCAAGGGGTCGGCGTGCGATCTTCCGGACGCCGGTGACGGCCAGGGCAACTGCAACCAGGTTCGAGTCGCGGCCGCGGCCACGCTGATGAACTGGCTGGCGTCGGATCCCACTGGGACCGGCGATCCGGACATTCTGCTGGTCGGCGACTACAACGCGTACGCGATGGAAGACCCGATCACCTTGATCAAGAACGCCGGCTTCACGAATCTGGTCGAGTCGTTCCTCGGTCCCGATGCCTACTCGTATGTCTTCGACGGACAGTGGGGTTATCTGGACCAGGCCCTCGGATCGGCCTCACTCGTCCCGCAGGTGTCCGGTGTGGCCGACTATCACATCAACGCCGACGAACCGTCCGCACTCGACTACAACACAGAGTTCAAGACCCCCGGACAGGTGGCGTCCTTCTTCGCCCCGGACGCCTTCCGGGTCTCCGACCACGACCCCGTAATCATCGGGCTCAACCCACCGGCACCGTTCGTCTTCACCTATGGCGGCTTTGCGCTGAACCGGGCCACCGGTCGCTGGGTGCAGAACGTCACGATCCGGAACAACGGCAGCACGACGGCGACCGGACCCATCTCCTTCGTATTGGCGTCACTGTCGTCCAACGCGACGCTCCATGCGTCTGCGGGCACAACGGCGGTGTTCTATCCAGGAAGCCCCTACAAGAACCTGTCGCTGGCCAGTCTCGCGCCAGGAGCGTCGGCTTCCATCACCCTTGAGTTCACGAAGACCGGTGCAGCGGCCATCACCTACGTGGGCCATGCGACCGCCAGCGCCGGTCCCAGATAGTGTCAGGAGAAAAGGTCTAGTTATGTCGATCCGAAAAGCGCTCTCCGTTTTCGCTCTCAGCGCCGTCGCGTTCCTTGCGCAGACGACGTCCGGCTGGGCGGCCCCTGTCACATTGACGTTCGATACCTCGTCGCTGACAGCGTCCCTCCCCAGCGTGTACTCGCTCGACTTCCAGCTGACGTCGGCGGATGGTTCGTCGGCCAACTCCGCGACCCTGACGGACTTTGATTTCGGCCTGGGCAGCGTCCTGGCCACCAGCTTCTATGGGCCAAATGGCGGAGTCTCTGGCAGCGTAGACGCACCGCCGCTGGTCTTGAGCGCGACCGCCTTCTTCAACAGTTTCACGCAGGACTTCATCCCGGGTGCGTTCCTGAAGTTCACCCTGGACCTGACCAACAGCGGACCCGCGGGATTGACTCCAGATCAGTTCTCCTTCGCGATCCTGCTGGACGGCTTCGAGGTGCCAACCGGCGACGCGTTGGGCATCAACAAGCTGCTTCGCGTCGACCTCACCGGCGCCAGTGCGGGGCCCGACGTGTTGCAGTACGCGGTGACGGCCGCTGCCGCGGTTCCGGAACCGGCCAGCCTGCTGCTCCTTGGGAGTGGCCTGATCACGCTGGCGGCCCGTCGTCGAACTCGCCGCGCCGGCGCGGAGTAGAACACCGCCGCTGTCACAGTGACGGCAGACTGACCGCCAGCTCGCCAGCTTGACAGCGCCGTCGTCGCTGCCAATGATGGCGACGTGTCCACTGCTTTTGCCGGGACCTCGTGGTCGCAAAGCGCTGCGTCCTACTGGCCAAACGCACAACAACTGCGCCTGCTGAAAGCGGCCCTACTGACCGGCCCCGCCGCGCTTGAAGCGTGGCAACAGTGGCAGGCCGCAGTCGATGTGGACACGGTCGATGTCGGCACGCAGCGACTGCTCCCGCTACTCGCCCATAACCTCCGAGCCCAGGGCGTTTCCGACGACGACCTTGCCCGCTTCAAAGGCCTGCTCCGCTACACCTGGGCCGCCAATCAGCGCCGGATGATGCAGGTGGGGCCGGTTGTTGCGGCGCTTCATGCCGCCAGCATCCCGACCATGCTGCTCAAGGGTATGGCGCTGGCGCAGCACTACTACCAGAATGTGGGGCTGCGCCCGATGGATGACGTCGACCTGCTGGTGCCGTTCGAATCGGCGCACCAGGCCATCGACGTATTGCGACGTCTGTCGTGGCGCCCCCTCGGCGCCAACGCCGACCCCGCCCTCGGACACGCGCGCTCGTTCGTGCACAGCTCCGGCTGCCAAATCGACTTGCACTGGCACTCCCAATGGGAGTTCTGCGGCCGCGACGACGATGCCGAGATCTGGGCGCACAGCGAGACAGCGACCATCGGACGGACGCACGTCCGCGTGGTCTCGGCTGCCGACCTGCTGCTGCAGACGATCGTTCACGGTTGTCGGTGGAACTCGGTGCCGCCGATCCGCTGGGTCGCTGACGCGCTGCTGGTCGTGCGGCAGCAGGAGCATCGCGTTGAGTGGCCACGATTTGTCTCGCAGGTTCGTGCGCACCAACTCGTCCTCCCGGTTCGACGAGCGCTTGAATTCCTGGTGGAGGCCTTCGCTGCCCCGGTGCCGGCCGACGTCATTAGCAATCTGCAGGACTATCGGGCTCAGAGTTTCGAACGTATCGAGCAGCGAATGCGAGAGTGGACCTCGCCGGCGGTTGGCTGCTTTCCCCTTGTGATCTGTCATCACGTTCGCCTGACGCGTCGCGACGGTGTGCTGCGCATGGCGTCACGGTTGCCGCGCTACCTGCAATACACCTACGACTTGCCATCGCTTCGAGCCCTGCCGGGGGCGCTCTATACGCGCGCGGCCAGACGGTTGAAAGCGGCGACAGCCCCTAGTTAGTCGGAAGACTTCGCGCGCCGTTGCTGCAGCACGGCGCGAAGCACCTGCAAGTAGGTTCGTTCCTGATCGTCACGCTTCTGAATGCCGACGTTCTGCCCGTGAATGCGGCGATGCAGGACGATGTCGGGGAGCACCGAATAGCGGAGGTTGGCGTCGACCGCGCGCGCGTACCAGTCGACCGACTCGGCCAGTGGCACCGCGACGTTGAACAGCCCCACGCGGCGGAGTGCCTCCATCCTGATCAGCATGGTGCTGGGCGTATGGCCGGCCTGGACCGGACCGAGCTGCCGAACACCAGTGTCCGGCTCCTCCAGGAACTGCTGCACGTGGCCGAACACGGCTTCGAGCGCGGGGTCATTGGTGAGAGCGGCGAGCTGGTCTTGCAGCTTGTTGCTCGGCCAGAAATCGTCGGCGTCGACAAACGCCACGAACGAGCCGCGCGCATGCTCCAAGCCTGTGTTCCGGGCGGCCGCCACGCCGCCCTGTGGCCGCGACACACATCGCACTGGCGGTCCGAACGTCGAAGCCACCCCCGCCGAGTCGTCGGTCGATCCATCGTCGACGACAATAACCTCCAGCTCGAACGGGCCCTGGGCCAGCACGCTGCTGATGGCCTCGCGCAGATACCGGGCGCCGTTGTGAACAGGAACGATGACCGAAACTAGCGGCGACAACTTAGCCACAGTTTCGCACGCTTCAGCCGCCCCCAGAGGGTTCCATGGCGCCAGTCGGCGAGTGTGGCTGCGTCCCAGCGCGGGGAGTAGCCGAGAAGAGCCCGAGTTGGAGCGACGTCGACATACGGATGGCGATTCGCCGAGATGACCGGAACGATCGCGAAGGGCCTGGCGTGGGGCGTTTCGATCGCGCGGGTGAACGCATCCACGGCGTCGTCATCGATGAGGACGTAGGGCAGATAGTAGACGCCTGGCCAGAGCGACGTGTCACGTCGTGACAGCACGCGTCCCAGGCGAAGGCAGACCACCGACATGCCGTCGGCGTAGCGCGCGGCGAGACGCTCGCCCAGTTCCTTGATGCGCGCGTAGGGCGTGCCGGGGTAGATGTCGATCGACATGCTGCTCGCGTACACGAATCGTCGACAGCCGGCCGCCCGCGCGGTACGCAACGCCGTCCACAACGTGTGCATGTTGTCCCGCCGGAGCTCAGCCACGGTGGCCTCCGGCGATGGAACACCGGCAAGGTGAACGACGGTGTCGACGCCATGGCATAACTGAGACATCAGCGCCCGATCGCTGGCGTTGCCTTGGATGACGCGATGTCGGGCAAAACGGCGACGACTGAGGTCGACCAGGGTCAGGTCGAAGCGTTGTGCCCACGCCTCGGTCAGGATGCGGCCGACGCGTCCGGAGGCGCCGGTAATCAGGATCGACCGACGCCCGGACGCGCTCATGGCGCCGCGTCCGAAATCAGCTGCTCGTATCCATCGACGAACGACTGCCACCCGAACACCGCGTCCGCCCTGGCGCGAGCGGCCGTGCCCATGCGACAGACGGTGTCCTCGCTCTCGACGATGCGGAGCACGGCATCGGCCAGCGCGTCAGGTTCTCCGGGCGGAACCAGCCA
>JBEBGG010000223.1:0-4900 GCA_040081555.1 Vicinamibacterales bacterium | reverse complement strand
GGGTTGTATGGAAGGACGACGCCGGGGTTGGTCTTGGCGGCACGCTTGGGCAGGGCAGCCTTCGCCATTGCTGGCTTCTTGGCCGCAAACGAGACCAGGGCGGCGCGCATTTCCACCATCTCCACCGGCCCCATCGATCCGAGCGACTCGCGCAAGCGACGAATCGCGCGCGCGTGAAGCTGCGACACGCGCGACTCGTTGACGCCGATCTCCGCGCCAATTTCCTTCATCGTCACTTCGTCGTAGTAGTAGAGCGCAATCACCTTCTGTTCGCGCTTCGGCAGGGACCCAATTGCGGAGCGCACGCGCTCTTTCGTCTCGAGTTTCTCGTACGCCTTGTCCGGGGAATCCGGTTCGGATGGCACCAGCGCGGTGGGCAGGCAGGCTTCGTCGAAGTTGTCACCGTTGGCCAGGGGCGAGGTGGCTTCGATGGTATTGATGCGCACGATCGTGCGGCTCAGGCGCTTCTCGTCGGAACCGACGCGGGCCGCCAGGTCTGCCATCGACGGTTCATGCCCCAGTTCGCGGCGCAACGCCTCGCGCGCAGCGTCGAGTTCACGCCGCTGGCGACGCACTCCCCGAGGCCACGCGTCACGACGGAGCGCGTCGATCATGGCCCCGCGCACACGGCGCTCGGCGAACGTCTCAAACTTGATGCCGCGATCTTCGTCGAAGCGATTAGCCGCGTCGATAAGACCAATCACCCCGTCCTGCACCAGGTCCCCAACGTCGATTGAATTGGGCATCGTCGCCGCCATGCGCCGGGCGAGGGCTTCGACAAACGGCAGGCCAGCGACGATTCGATGATCCTGATTGGTGTCCACAGTCTGCAGGCGCATGTCGGTCTCCAGGAAATAGGGGGGAAGGTGTGTGTGGCCTTCCATGCCTGCTCATCGTCGCAATGTGGGTACCAATAGTTGTGGCCGTGATCCAAAACGGTTCACTCCGTCTTGGAAATGACACGTAAATCGCTAATGGACAACGCTTTACTGTGCATTCTCCGAGCTGTGGAAAGGATGTGCGAGGTGTCGAAGTACCGTGCAGGCCGTCAAACGCTTGACGGTTTTCCGTCACGTTGCGTCAACGAATTGACGGGTACAAGATTTCATTTCTGGTGAAATTCACCAGATCTGTAAGTGGTGGGGAGGGTGACGGGGGTTTACCGCTCGGGGACGAGCGTTTCAGTCTGCCGACGGATCTCGCGAGCGGTGCCCATGGCGTCGAGCGCACTGGACACCAGCTGGGCAGCACGGGCGCGGTGTCGCTCATCGACCGCCTTCGCTTCGAGCAGCTCCGCGTTTGCCAGAATAATTCCCAGCTGATTATTGAGCTGGTGAAAGAGCTCACGCAGATCGACCGTCTGGTCCATCGTCCTCGTCGCGAAATGTACTCAGCCTGCCCTGAGCGAACACTCAACCTTCAACAGGCTCAGGACGACGACCGCTAGACGCTTTGAGCGGTCGTCGGGGACAAAGTGCGGCCGAAGCCGCACCTCAGGCCTGGGGATGTTCGTTGGGCTGCCACGCACCCGCTTCAACCGCACGCTCCGTGCGATTCGGGTCGCGCCACAACGTGTCGACGAAGATGCGAACAGAGCCACCCGCAGTGCGGATGTATTCGATCTTGCCAGCCGAGAGCCAGTTGTAGATGGTGCGACGGCTGACGCCAACCAGCTCGCACGCCTTCATGATTGAAATTGTTTTGCGTTCCACGTCCAGTGTGCCTCCAAAGACGCATATCGGTAACTCTTCGGACGCGCTATAGGGAACCCCGGGGAAATTCCGCGGCGCCCCTGGCACCCCTGTAGCACCGTGGCACCGCGGAACCCTTGGAACTTGTGTCAAAATATTGACGCTCCGTTAAATGTCTGATTCCACAAAGCATCTGCTGCTGGTCGAGGATGAAGCCGCCCTGCGGGAGGTTATCGCCGAGCAGCTGCGCGACCACGGCTACCAGGTGGAGGCCGTGGAATCCGGCGAGGCGGCGCTCGCGCGCCTGGCTGACTTCGCCTTCGACATTCTTGTGACGGACCTCCGGTTGCCTGGCATTGATGGCGCTCGGCTGATCGAAGATGCGCTCGAGCGCTACCCCGATCTCATCGTGATCGTGATCAGTGGCTATGGCACGGTGAAGGCGGCGGTCGACGCGATCAAGAGGGGCGCGTGGGACTTTGTCAGCAAGCCGTTTCAAATTGACGAACTGCTCCTCGCACTCAAGGCAGCGCTCGAGCAGAGACGGTTGAAATCAGAGAACGCGTATCTGCGCGCACAGCTCGATGAGCGGCATCGCTTCGAAGGCATCATCGGGAAGAGCCCGGCGATGCAGCGACTCTTTCAGACGCTGGAAACCGTGAGCGCGACCAACAGCACCGTCCTCATCACCGGCGAAACGGGCACGGGCAAGGAAGTGGCGGCACGGGCCATTCATCACAACGGTCCACGCCGGGCGCAACGCTTCGTCGCGATCAACTGCGGGGCGATTCCGGAAACCCTGCTCGAAGCCGAACTCTTCGGTCATGTGCGGGGGGCATTCACCGGCGCCATCGGCAATCGTGAAGGACGTTTCGAACAAGCCCATCGAGGCACGTTGTTTCTCGACGAAGTGGGCACCATGAGCGCGGCACTCCAAATTAAGCTGTTGCGCGCTTTGCAGGAACGCGAGTTCGAACGCATCGGCGATTCGCGCACGACCAAGGTCGACGTCCGCGTCATCGCCGCCACCAACAGCGACCTGTCGCGGCTGGTGATCGAGGGCACATTTCGCGAAGATCTGTACTACCGGCTCAACGTCATCTCAGTTGAACTGCCGCCACTGCGCGAGCGCCGCGACGACATCCCGCTGCTCACGCAGCACTTTGTCGACAAGCTGAGGGGCGAACGGGCCGCGTTCACGGTGTCACAGGATGCGATGCGACGGCTGATGTCGTTCCCGTGGCCTGGCAACGTCCGTCAGCTTGAGAATGCCATCGAACGCGCCATGGCGTTCACTGCACCGGGTGGCCAGATCGATGTCAGCGCGCTGCCACCGGAGATCGGCACCGCCGCCGACACCGCGCGGCCGCACGTGCTGACGCTACCCGAGGGCGTCGCCCTCGAGTCCTTCGTGCGCGGCATCGAGCGCACGCTCGTCGAGCACGCGCTCGCGCAGGCGGGCGGAAACAAGGGTAAGGCCGCGCAACTCCTCCACATGAAACGCACGACGCTCGTGGAGCGGCTGAAACGGCTCTCGAAAACGTGACACCGTGCTAATCCTCTTCTCCTTCGCGCTCTTCATGTCCGCCGCGCTGCTGTTTTTCGTCGAACCCATGTTCGCGCGGATGATCCTGCCGTTGCTCGGCGGCGCGCCGGCGGTCTGGAACACGTGCGTGGTGTTCTATCAGACGCTGTTGTTTGGCGGCTATCTCTACGCGCACATGCTGTCGTCGCGCCTGCGCGTACGCCAGCAGTGGCTCGTGCATACGGCGTTATTTGTCGTCGCGCTCGTGATGCTGCCTCTGGCGGTGGGGCCATCGTCGGCGCCGCCCTCAACGGCGAATCCGGTCGGGTGGGTGTTTCAGCTATTGGTGATGGGCGTGAGCCTCCCCTTCTTCGCGCTCGCCGCAACCGGCCCACTGCTCCAACGTTGGTTCGGCACGCTCGGGCATCGCGCATCGGCCAATCCCTACATGCTCTACGCCGCCAGCAACCTTGGCAGCCTGCTGGCACTCCTCGCCTACCCAATGCTCGTCGAACCGGCAATGCGACTGCGCACGCAGAGCATCGCCTGGACCGGCCTCTACCTTGTTCTCATCATCATCGTCTCGGTGTGCGGTTATGCCGCTGCCCAAGTGGTGTCCGGGCGCCCAGCGGGCAGCGCCCAGGGTGCCGAGCCAGGCGCCCAAAATTCGTGGAACCTCCGCCTGCGCTGGCTCACGCTGGCGGCCGTCCCCTCAACGCTGATGCTCAGCGTCACCACGTTCATTTCCGTCGACGTCGCCGCCGTCCCACTCCTGTGGATGGTGCCACTGGCGCTGTATCTGCTCACCTTCGTCTTTGCATTCTCAGACCGTCAGCTGATTTCTCCGGGCCTCGTCGCGCGCCTCTTTCCAGGCGCATGCGTCATCGTGGTGGCGCTGGTCCTCGCGCAGAACGCGTTTCCTATTGTGACGACCGTGACGTGGCACCTGCTGGCGTTCTTCATCGTGGCGCTTGCCTGTCATCAGGGCCTGGCGGCCACGCGGCCCGCGCCAGAGCGGCTCACCGAGTTCTACCTGTGGTTGTCAGCCGGTGGCGTTGTCGGCGGTCTGTTCAACACGCTCGTGGCGCCGCAGATATTTGTCAATCCGATCGAGTACCCACTCGCTGCCATCTCGGCCTGCTTGCTCCTCCCAGGAGCGGCATTCGCCGGGCTCAGCGCGGGCCGGCGCGTGCTGCGCGGCGCCTCGGCATTGGCCCCCGCAGCACTCCTCGCCGCGCTGATTTTCGCAGTGCGTCTGCTCGACGACCGGCTGCCTCAGTCCGTCGTGGTGCGCTATCTCTTCATCTTCCTCATACCGCTGCTCGGTTGCTACGCGTTGCGTCGGCGACCGCTGCTGATGGGCGTGGCACTGGCGGCGGTGTTGATCGAGGGGTCGCTGGTCCGGTTCGACAATCGGGTCCCTTTGTACGTCGAGCGAACGTTCTTCGGCATCCACAAGGTGATGTCCACGGGTGAAGAACGCCTGCTGGTGAGCGGGACCACCAACCATGGCGCACAGGCCGTCGACGTGAACTTGAAGTGCGAGCCGCTCACCTACTACTCCCGGGAGGGGCCCGTCGGCCAGCTGTTTGCCAGCCTCGCAGGTCAGCCACACCGCACACGATTTGGTGTCGTTGGGCTCGGCACCGGATCGATCGGTGCGTATGCGACGCCGGGAGAGGAC
>JBEBGG010000074.1:0-17659 GCA_040081555.1 Vicinamibacterales bacterium | reverse complement strand
GTCAGAAACCGGCCCGCGTCGACCTCGATGTTGCGGATGTCGAGCAGCGCCGCCTGCGTGCCATTGATGCTGGCGTTCTCGAAGCGCTGGTTGCCGCGCACCACGTCGGCAGAGCGTTGGGCCGTCGACGCGTACTGCACCTGGCCGTCGGCCACGGCCGCGAGGAACCGCACGTCGCTACGGGTGATATTGGGATTGCGCGCCAGCTTGTCGGCGAGCTCGCGGCGGCTCAGATTTCCCGTCGATAGCCTGGCGATGACGAACGTGTCTGAACCAAACGCTCTGGCGCTCGTTTCACGTGCTGAACGGGCCAGCGCATCAAGCGCGGTCTGGACGACCGACGTGGTGGCCACGGCCGCAGCCACGGCCAGCGCCGCCAGTGACGAACGGAGGGGATTACGCGCGATGGTGCTGACGGCTTCCAGCACGCCGCTGATGAACATGTCAGGGCCTGCGAACGGCTGACACCAAGGCGCCGTCAGTCAGCTCCCGCAGCACCTGATACGGGCCCGTCACGACAGCGGTCCCCTCGGGGACGCCGTCGATCTCGATCGCCAGTCCACCAATGACACCAGGAGTGGCTGGCGTAAACCGCGCCACGCCGTCCGTGATGGCGAAGACGCCTGATCGGCTCTGGCCGTCAAGGGTCCGCAGCACCACGCTTTGCAGAGGCACCGTCAGCACGTTGACCCGCTCACTGGTAACGATCTCGGTGTCGCAGGTGAGGCCGGGCCGAAGTCCGGCGTCTGGCTGTTCGAGACGCACGACCACACGAAACTCGCGCGCCGCAGCGCCTGCACCAGCCACTGGCAACGCACTGGCCCCAATCTCCACCACCCGCCCCTCGAATCGCTTGCCTGGCAACGCATCAAGCGTCACCGTCGCCCGCTGACTGGCCCGAATGGTGAGGACGTCGGCCTCGGCCACCTTCACTTCCGCGTCAATGGTGCCGAGATCCGAGATCGTCATCAACGTGGTACCCGGCTGATTCTGGACACCCACGACCACCATCTCGCCATTGCGGACGCGCAGCCGGGTCACGGTGCCGTCGATCGGCGAGACGATCGCGGTCTTCGAGAGCATGTCGGCGGCGCGGGTCTGCTGGGCTCGCGCCTGGGCCACTCGCCGGCCGGCGGATTCGACCGATTGGCGGGCGCTCTCCGCGGCGGCGC
The DNA here is from genome assembly GCA_040081555.1 of Vicinamibacterales bacterium. Taxonomy (GTDB): domain Bacteria; phylum Acidobacteriota; class Vicinamibacteria; order Vicinamibacterales; family CAVVIG01; genus CADEEX01. The sequence continues at coordinate 16,487 of JBEBGG010000074.1, read as the reverse complement.
GCGCCGAGGCCACCTGTGCGGCAGTGGTCGCGGCCGCGGCGGTGGCTGAATCAAGGTCCGAGGCGGGCACGAGGGCCTGACGACTCAATTCGCGGCGCCTGGCAAGCAGTTGTTGGGCGTCTCGGGCACGCGCTTCAGCGACGTCGATCTCGGCAAGGGCGGCGCGGAGCTGTTCGGCAGCGGCACGGGCGTCAGATTCGAGCGCGTGTGTCTGCTCGGCGGCGCTCAGGGCCTCACTCTGCGCCTGGACGGGATCGATACGGGCGAGCAACTGACCGGCTTTGACGAGGTCACCCTCAGCCACCGGCAGCGCGACAATCTTGCCCATCACCGTGGAGCCGATGTCCGCGTAGCGCGAGGCGACGATTTCTCCCGAGGCCGTCACCGTGGAGCGGAAGGTCGCCTCCCGAGAAACAGCGCCCGTGTCAACGGTCACCCGCTTCGGGCCTCGCCGTGACACCCCCACATAGCCAAGGACGAGGACGAGAACGACCAGCAGCGCGGCAATCAACGTTCGACGCATCACGACGATACGCTAGCACGTCGCTCAGAGCGGGGTGTCATGGACAGGCCTCTTCCTGCCCCTCTACGCCCTGATGATGCGCCTGGAGCACACGCCTGGCGCCGCTCTCGCAATACGCGCTCACACACGGTCGGCCCCATAATCGACAGAATCCTCCATGACCATCCTCGGGTTCACGGCCATTCTTGCCCTGGCGTCCTGCGCGGCGGGACTGGTGGGCGCGCTCACCGGCCTCGGGGGCGGGGTCATCATCGTGCCGCTACTGGTGGTCGTCTTCGGCGTCGACATTCGCTACGCGATTGGCGCCTCGCTGGTGTCAGTGATTGCCACCTCCTCTGGCGCCGCGGCCGCGTTTGTGACCGAGGGGTATTCGAACATCAGGCTTGGCATGGTGCTCGAGATCGCAACCACCCTTGGCGCGCTGTCTGGCGCGTTCATCGCACCGCACGTTCCGACATCCAGCCTCGCGGTCGTGTTCGGACTTGTGCTGCTGTACTCCGCCTACCTTTCACGTCCCAACCGCGAGCCAACCGGTGTACAGACGGGTGGGGACCCACTCGCCGTGGCCCTGCGACTCAACGGCACCTATCCGACACCGACCGGACTCAAGCCGTACTACGTGCACCGCGTCGGCATCGGCTTCGGTCTGATGTACATCGCCGGCATCTTGTCGGGTCTGCTCGGAATCGGGTCGGGCGCGGTGAAGGTGTTGACCCTCGACCAGGCCATGCGTCTGCCGTTCAAGGTGTCGACCACGACGAGCAGTTTCATGATCGGCGTGACTGCTGCCGCAAGCGCGGGCGTCTACCTGCATCGTGGCTACATCGACCCGGCGCTCTCAATGCCGGTGGTACTGGGCGTACTCGCCGGATCCTTTGTGGGGGCGCGCCTCCTCGCCACGGCCCACACACGGTGGCTGCGCACCCTCTTCATGTGGGTCATCGCGGCACTCGCGCTCGAAATGCTCTACAACGGCCTCACTGGCAAGCTCTAGGACACGCATGCTGTCTGAACGACCCGCCAGCACCAGTCTCGACGTGCTGCTTGGCCACGTGCTGCGAGCCGGCGTCGTGTTGTCGGCCGCGGTGGTGATGGTTGGTGGCGGACTCCACCTGGCGCGGCACGCCCACGAGACGCCGCACTACTCCGTGTTTCTGGGCGAACCGGCGAACCTGCGCACGATTCGGGGCATCGTTGGCGCCGCGTCTTCGTGGGACGGCCCTGCCGTTGTGCAGTTCGGGTTGCTGCTCCTCATCGCCACACCGATTGCGCGCGTGCTGTTCTCCGTGGTCGGCTTCCTCCGTCAGCGGGACTGGCTCTACGTGGCCATCACCGCCGTCGTCTTCGGACTGCTCCTCTACAGCCTGACGTCCGTCTGACGGCGTTGACCCGGGGCGTGCATTCCGACGGCACGGTACTCGGGTTGCGCGGCGACGCGCATCCGGGGGCTGAAGCTCAAACGCTCCCGGTGGAGGGCGGGTCAGCCACGCCCCCAATCGACTCGTCGTTGGCCACCAAGGCAGTGCCATCGCTCAACACGTCCACGATGGAGCCCGCTACGGCAAACAGCACCGGGCCCAGGACGATGCCGAGGATGCCGAAGGCTTGCAGTCCGCCGAGCAGAGCAAAGAACGTGACGAGCTCGCTCATCCCAATTCGGCCGCCGACCAGCCTTGGGCGCAGAAAGTTGTCCACGCTACTCACGATCAGGGCGCCCCAGACCGCCAAGACAATCGCTTGCGGCCAGTGACCGATCGCCACCAGGTACAGCGCGGCCGGCCCCCACACAGCAGCGGCGCCGACAAGCGGCAGCACGCTGGTCAGCATCGTCACCAGCCCCCACAGCGCCGCGGAGGGCACGCCCAGTACCCAGAACATGCCGCCACACAACGCACCCTGGATGAGCGCGATCACACCAACGCCGTAGACGCTGGCGTAGATGACGGTGGCGATGCGGTCAAGCAGCGCCTGGCTTCTGGCCCGCTCAAAGGGCAGCAGAGTCGGAATCGTGGCCACAATACGGTCGCCATCACAAAAGAGCAGAAACGTCGCGAAGATGATCAACACAAACGACAGCACGGCCGAGGTCGTACTCGCGGCGACCGTCATCGTGTACTGCGCCACGATCTGGCCGAGCTCGTTTGCGTTCTGCTGTAGGAATGGTGCGACGGTCGCGGTGTCGAATCCGAGGCGAATCGTCAACCACTGGTAGGCCCGCCCGAATGGGCCGGCGGCGCTCAGCGCGCCTTCGTCGGCAAACCGCTGCTGGACCAGGTTGCCAAACGCCACGAACTGATTGATGGCGAGACCGGCCATCGACAGCAGGGGAATGACCACAGCAACCACCACCAGGGCACTGCTGATGAAGGCGCTCAGGGCCACGTGGCCCGTCTTCCTCACGAGGAACAAGTGCAGCGGATGAAAGATGACGGCCAGCACCAACGACCATGCGAGCACGTTGAGGAACGGGCTCAGAATCCTCGCGCAGAGATACACCACAAGCGCGGTAGCGCCGAGGAAGATCGCCCACCGAAGCGCGCGCGTGGTGTTGACTGGCTGAGGCTGTTGAATCTCGGACATGCCGTCCCTTGGGGGGCGAGCGACTTCCTGTGGAGAAGAGGCATCCGCCGCGTGTCTGAGTATATGGCGAGGCCCGGCCGACCGGTTGTTTACTCAGGGCGCTCGCCAACAGGCAGCAGCAATACCTACGATGATGTCGGGGACGACGGCTCATTGAACATCGTTGTCTGTCCCCGGCCGCGGTAGTCGATAAGTCGGCGCCTGTTTCCTTCCGATAGCGGCTCCGGCGACGGCAGCATCATTGCAACCTATGATGTCGCCATGACCGTTCATTCAACGCTCGCGGCGGTGACCGATCGCATACGGGAACGTAGCCTCGACACCAGGCGTGACTACCTTCGCACCCTCGAATCTTCGCGTCTCAGTGGTCCGAGTCGCGGCGCGCTGGGGTGCACGAACCTCGCCCACGCCTTCGCCGCGGCACCCGCCAGCGACAAGTTGCGGCTGCGCGAACACCGCCGTCCCAACCTGGCCATCGTCTCCGCCTACAACGACCTGTTGTCGGCCCATCAGCCGTTCGAGCGCTTTCCGGCGCTGATCAAGCAGGCGGCTCGGGACGCAGGCGGCACGGCGCAGTTTGCCGGCGGCGTGCCCGCGATGTGCGACGGTGTGACCCAGGGCGAACCCGGCATGGAGCTGTCGCTCTTCAGCCGGGACGTGATTGCGATGGCGACCGCCATCGCACTCTCACACAACCTGTTCGACGCGGCGTTGTGCCTCGGCATCTGCGACAAGATCGTGCCCGGTCTCCTGATCGGCGCCTTGCAGTTCGGCCATCTGCCCACCATCTTTGTTCCTGGCGGCCCGATGTCCAGCGGCATTTCCAACGACGAGAAAGCGCGCGTGCGGCAACGCTTCGCCAAGGGCGAGGTCGGTCGCGAGGCGCTCCTTGAATCGGAAGAGAAGTCCTATCACGGCCCCGGCACCTGCACGTTCTACGGCACGGCCAACAGTAACCAGATGCTGATGGAGGTGATGGGCCTGCATCTGCCTGGTGCAGCATTTGTCAATCCCGACACCCCGTTGCGCGACGCGCTCACGTGCGCCGCAGCCGCACGAGCCATCGCCATCAGCGCGCTTGGCACCGAATACACGCCGATCGGCTCGGTGGTCGACGAACGGACGATGGTCAATGGCATCGTCGGGCTACTCGCCACAGGCGGCTCAACCAACCACACCATCCATCTCGTGGCCATCGCGGCAGCAGCGGGCATTGTTGTCACCTGGGACGACTTCCGCGATCTTTCAGAGGTCATCCCGCTCATCGCGCGTGTCTACCCCAATGGGAAGGCAGACGTGAATCACTTCCACGCCGCCGGCGGCATGGGCTACGTGATCGGGGAACTGCTGGACGCCGGGCTGTTGCACGCCGACGTGCGCACCGTGGCAGGTGAAGGTGGCCTGGAGCGTTACAGACAAGAGCCGTATCTGCACGATGGCCAACTCGCGTGGCGGGATGCGCCCCGAACCAGCGGCGACCAGACGGTACTGGCCACGGTGAGGACTCCGTTCAGCGTGGATGGCGGATTGAAGCTGGTCACGGGCAACTTGGGACGCGCCATCGTCAAGACCTCGGCGGTCAAGGTGGAACACAGAGTGGTGCGCGCTCCAGCGATCGTGTTTGACAGCCAGGAGGCGGTGATGGCGGCGTTCGACCGAGGCGAGCTACAGCGTGATTTCGTGGCGGTGATTCGCTTCCAGGGACCGCGCGCCAACGGCATGCCGGAACTCCACAAGCTGACGCCCATCCTGGGCGTGTTGCAGGACCAGGGTTTTCAGGTGGCACTGGTCACGGATGGACGCATGTCTGGGGCATCTGGAAAACTGCCGGCCGCCATCCATGTGACGCCCGAGTGCATGGCCGGCGGGCCGCTGGCGCGCGTCCGCGACGGCGACATGATCCGTATCGATGCCGACCGCGGCGTGCTCGAAGCGGAAGTGATCGCTCATGAGTGGTACGCTCGAGAGACCGTGCTACCGGATCTCAGCCACAACCATCAGGGCCTGGGACGTGCCCTATTCGCCAGCTTCAGGGCCAACGCCCTTGGCGCGGAGCAGGGCGCGGTCACCTTTCAACCAGCCGGCCTTGCACCTGGAACCTCAGTATGACGATTCTGGATCTGATGCACGCCGGCCCCGTGATCCCGGTCATCGTCATTGACACCGTGGCCGACGCGGTGCCGCTCGCAAGGGCGCTGGTGGCGGGTGGTGTGCGGGTGCTTGAGGTGACCCTTCGCACACCGGCAGCGCTGCAGGCGATTGCGGCGATCGCCCGCAACGTCGAAGGCGCCATCGTTGGTGCGGGCACGCTCACGCGCGCGGAGGATTTCAGACAATCGGTCGACGCTGGTGCCATGTTCGGCGTCAGCCCTGGACTCACACCCGCTCTGATCGCAGCCGCACGCGACAGCGGGCTCCCGTGGCTGCCCGGAGTGATGACCCCCTCAGACGTCATCACGGCGCGCGCTGCCGGCTTCACCGCACTGAAACTGTTTCCCGCGCTGCAGTCTGGCGGCATAGGCATGCTGACCGCGATGGCAGGCCCGTTTCCGGACGTCACCTTCTGCCCCACTGGCGGCATCACCGCCGCCACGGCTGCGGAGTTTCTCGCGCTGCCCAACGTCGCTTGCATCGGAGGCTCCTGGTTGACACCGCGCCAGGCGATCGCGTCGGGCGACTGGAACACGATCACCGCCTTGGCGCGCGAGGCGATGGGGTTGCGACACGGATGAGGCGTTCCTGAGTGGCGAAGATTCCTGCTGATGTCGGTCCGCGCACTGCGCAGGTCGTAGTCCTCTTTGGCGCGACGGGCGATCTGGCTCGTCGCAAGCTTCTGCCGGGGCTCTATCACCTGACTCGTTCCGGCTTCATCCCGGGCTACCGCATCATCGGTGTGTCGCTCGACGAGCTCGACGTCGACGCCTTTCGTCGAGTCGCGAGAAGCGCGTTGGATGAATTCTCCAACCGCACGATGACCGAAGCCGATTGGACCGCCTTCGCACAAAGCCTGGACTACGTTCCGCTCGGCGCCGGCGCTGGCGCGCTCGCAGCCGCGGTCGGCCGCGCGGAACAGGGCCTGGGCGGTGACAGCCAGCGCGTGCACTACTTGAGCGTGCCACCAAGCGGGGCGCTGGCCGCCGTGCACATGCTCGCGGAAGCGCAACTGGTCGACCGCTCGCGCATCGTCATGGAGAAGCCCTTCGGCACTGACCTGGCGAGCGCGGTGTCGCTCAATGCGAAGCTGCACGAGGTCTTCTCCGAAGACCAGATCTTCCGTATCGATCACTTCCTCGGCAAGGAACCCGCCCAGAACATCCTGGCGTTCCGCTTCGCCAATGGACTGTTCGAACCGATCTGGAACCGCAACTTCATCGACCACGTGCAGATCGACGTGCCGGAGACGTTGAGTCTGGGAAAACGCTCGGCCTTCTACGAGCAGACCGGCGCCTACAGGGACATGGTGGTGACGCACCTCTTCCAGATTCTCGCCTTCATGGCGATGGAGCCTCCGACCTCGCTCGAGCCGGTGCCGATCAGCGAGGAGAAGAACAAACTGTTCCGCAGCATGTTGCCCATTCAGCCGGCGCATGTGGTGCGCGGGCAATACATCGGGTATCGCACGGAGGAGGGCGTCGATCCAGAATCGGAGACCGAGACCTTCATCGCGTTGAAGTGCTTCATCGACAACTGGCGCTGGGCAGGCGTGCCGTTTTTCCTGCGCACCGGCAAACGGCTGGCGGAGGGCCAACGCATCATCTCGATCGCATTCCGCGAACCACCCAAGAGCATGTTCCCTGCGGGCTCTGGCGTCGGCGAGCGTGGCCCTGATCACTTGACGTTCGATCTGGCGGACGCCTCAAAGGTGTCGCTGTCGTTCTACGGTAAGCGTCCCGGACCGGGCATGCGGCTCGACAAACTCAGCATGCAGTTCGCGATGCACGACACGGGGTTGCTGGGTGATGTGCTCGAGGCCTACGAACGACTGATTCTCGACGTCATGCGCGGCGACCACACGCTCTTCAACACCGCCCAGGGCATCGAGCGTTTGTGGCAGGTGTCGATCCCGTTGCTGCAGGATCCACCGCGCGTGCATCTCTACACGCCTGGCTCATGGGGGCCGACGCCGATTCATCAGCTCATCGCGCCGCACGCCTGGCGGCTGCCGTTTGAGCGCGCGTGGCGGGACCCGAATCGCGTCGGTAGCTAGTGCGACGGCCGGACCTCGGAGATTTCCTCCAGAGTCTCAGAACTCTGGACAGGTACCGGTCGACACGAATCGCGGTGTAGGTGGCCGGCACTTCCCCGCCAAATCCGTTGTAGGTCAAGACACACGTGCCGATGGGCGCGTCCTGGAGGAAGTCTTCAGCGGTGACCACATCCATCGCGTACCGTTTGGCGCTGCACGCCACCTTCGCATCGACGGCGCCACCCGGTCCGAAGTCGTAGTCGCCGAACGGATTGAACAGGTAGTAGCACTCGGCCACGGGCGTTGGTACCTCCCCGAACGCGCCCTCAATGAAGCTGACGCGGTCGTCCACGCCGAAGAGGGTGGCCAGCATGCCGGCGCTGGCGACGAGCGAGGGGCTTTGCTCGAGTCCGGTGAAGCGGCACTGGCTGGCCAGCGCCGCAGCGACACAGAACTTGCCGGCCCCCGATCCGATATCGACGACTGTCTCAATCCGCAGTTGGTCGAGCCATGCCGCGGCTCTCGTGGCCACGACAAGCGGCGTCCAGTACTCGGAGGACACCGCGCTCAACTGCTCCGGCAAGAAGCGATCGAACGCGTCATCGCGCGGGCAACCGCCCGCTCGAAGCACATCGCCCACCAAGCGCGCCGCGGTCTCCGGCATGTCCGACATCTTCGCAGCTTCGTCGGCGCTGGTGCAACGCACGCCATGGCGAGTCGGTTGCATCGTTCGCGGTCCGTCCCTGCGCGCGATCAGGGGACGGGGGGAGAGCGATCCAGTTCAGGGCTTCTTGGAAGACAGGATCATCTGCGTACAGCGGAACAACGCAATCGTCTTCCCGCTCTGCGCGTGCCTCACTACCGAATCCCACACCTGCGTCGTCCGCCCAATGTGCGCCGGTGTGGCGGTGGCAACGATGGTCCCGTCGCGGGCAGTGCCGATGTGGTTCGATTTCAGCTCGATGGTGGTGAATCCGGTGGCGTGCTCGGGCAGATGCGCGACGCAGCCGTAGCCGGCGGCCGTGTCCGCCAGTGAGACCACCGTGCCGGCGTGCAGGTAGCCGTTGGGTGCGAGCAGGTGCGACGTGATCTCGAGCTGGATGACCATCCTGCCCTCCGCCACCTCGGTGACGACCATGCCGAGGTACTCGGGAAGCCGCCCGGTGCTGCGGCGGTTGAAGTCTTCGACTGTGCCCATGGCTCTACGTTACGCGAACCGCTCAACAAGGCGTACGTCGAGTCCTGCGCCTTCCAGAGAGGGACTTAGGTGCCGCAGAACGTGCGATAAGGTTCCGCATCCGCGGCCGGTGCGCCGAACGCGGACAGGTCGCGGTCGTGGTCAAACGGCGTGGCCAACACGTCGAGCAGCCGCGTCATCACGGAATGATCGCCGCTGGTCGCGGCCGCCAGCGCTTCTTCCACCTTGTGGTTGCGCGGGATAACGGCCGGGTTGTGCTGTCGCATCAGTGCCTCGACCTCGGCGGCTGATTGCGGCTGGCGCCGGCGGCGCATCTCCAATCGACGATGCCAGGCCTCAAGTTCCGGATCGGCGTTGGCGGCCCCAGCCAGACGCGCGCTCGTGAGCCACCGGAACGTGTTGGTGAAATCTGCCGAATGACGCTGCATCCAGGAGAGCAGATCATTGACCAGGGCCTCGTCAGCGGGCTCCGCGTTGAAGAGTCCGAGTTTGGCTCGCATCCCGGCCAGCCAGTGCTCCATGAACAGTCCAGGAAAGCGCTCAAGCACCGCCGTGGCTCGCTCCACAGACCGCGATTGATCGGCATCAAAGAGCGGCAACATCGCCTCGGCCAGCCGCGCGAGGTTCCACTGTGCAATCGACGGCTGGTTGCCGTACGCGTATCGCCCGTGATGGTCGATCGAGCTGAATACCGTTGCCGGGTCGTAGGTGTCCATGAACGCGCACGGACCGTAGTCGAGGGTTTCGCCCGAGAGCGCCATGTTGTCGGTGTTCATCACCCCGTGGATGAAACCCACCAGCTGCCAGCGGGCGATGAGCGACGCCTGCCGTGCAAGGATGGCGTCGAAGAGCCTGATGTTTGGTTCCTCGGCGTCGATCAGGTCCGGGTAGTGACGCTTCAGCGTGTAGTCTGCGAGCGCGTGCGGGGCGCCAAGGTCCGCGTGCGACGCCGCCCATTCCATGGTGCCAACGCGGATGTGACTCGCGGCGACGCGCGTCAGCACCGCGCCCTGGAGCACTGTCTCGCGATACACGGGATCGCCAGTCGTGACGACGGCCAGACTCCGCGTGGTTGGGATACCGAGCGCCTGCATCGCCTCACTGATGATGTACTCGCGCAGCATCGGCCCGAGCGCCGCGCGCCCATCACCCCGCCGTGAGAACGGCGTCCGGCCCGGGCCTTTCAGCTGAATGTCCATGCGCGCGCCCGAGGGCGTGATCTGCTCGCCGAGCAGAATCGCGCGGCCATCGCCGAGCGTCGTGAAGTGGCCGAACTGGTGACCGGCGTACGCCTGCGCGATCGGGTGCGCGCCATCGGGCAGCACCTGGCCAGCGAAGATGGCGGCGCCGTCAGGGCCCTCGAGTGCGTCGGGGTCGAGCCCGAGCATGGCCGCCAACGGCCGATTGAAGGCGATCAGGCGAGGGACGCGGGCCGGCGCTGGTGCCGCCGGCGAGTGGAAGATCTGCGGCAACTCCCCGTAGGAGTGTTCCAAGCGCCAGCCAGCCATCAGCCTTCATGATAGCGGCGCAGCCGCGCAGCGCGAGCGCGCGAGTGCGACTATTTTCGGATCTTCGCTGGACTTCACCGAGCGCTGCGGACCTCAGGCGGCGCGCTGCAGGCGCACGCCGTCACCAACAGCCTGATGGTGGTCGACGTGTGTCAGCAGCATGAACGCCGGCTAGCGGACGGCCTCGACCGTGGCCGTGTAGCTCCCCGAATTGTCGGCAAGGATGTCGTCGTTGACTCCCAGAAAAAGGGGGCCCGTGTCGCGGATGTCGATCGGGCCGCTACTCGGTCCGATGAGGAAGGGCGAACCGCCGCCGACGCGGCCGATCAACGCACCGGCAAATGCCCCGCGCACCGGGTACTTCGCACCGGCGACTGTCGCCGCCGGGCTTCCGCCAATGCCTGACGACAGACCCTGCGCCAGCAGGATGTCGCCACCGGCATGTACTTGAATCTTCCAGCCACGCCGAAGGACGATCCCCGTGTTGGTCCACGCCTGGTTTGCCGGAATACTGATCTGACCTCGCGGCGTGGCCCCGGCAGGGGGCTGCGCAGCAGTCGACGCTGGCGGGGCCTCGGGGCCAGGGTTAATCCAAATCTGAGCAATAGACAGTGCGCTCAATCGTCGCGTGCCTCTGGCCGTCGCCACCGTAAACTCGTGGTTCTCCAGGTCCAGCAGCTGGCCTTCAACCACCTCGCGACTCCCGTCAGCAGTTTCACGGCCGCGGAGCACGATGAACGGCCGCCCAGCCGCCATTCTCGCCTGCGCTTCCGGCAAGAGGCCGCCAACGAACTCGACGGAGCGGATCTCGCTCAGCGCGTAGGTCCTGTTCCGCTCGTCAGTGTCGGCTCTGGTCACGATGCCCGCGGCATTGATTTCGAGCAACGCGGTGTAGGCGGCCTGGCCGTTGGTCAGCGTCAACGTGGCCCGGTCCTGTGCATGAAGCGGAAGTGCACTCGTGAGACCCAACAGTGCGCTCATGGCCATTACCCGTGTTTTATTCAGCATATTCTCTCCAGCTACCAATTCCCAACGATCATAGGCAACGTCGGCGCCAGCAGTCTGTCTCTTCCGGGACAGGAGCGCAGTCGCACCCTGGGTTTGCTCAACGAGAGACGCGAGCCGTCCATCGGGCACTGATCACCTTCGCATCGCGCCAGGCTGGCCACTCCCTCTTTGAGCCGAATGGCTCGCACTACGACAACTAGGCTTCCCACGAACACAAGGAAGCGGTCAAGTTGAGCCACAACCTGAGCCGGCGCGGACTCGGCATCGTCGGTTGCACGGCGAGGTGACGCGCAGGGTTGCGGACGGGGACGCGTCTCCTGTACAGGTGAGAGAAACGAGGGGTACGCGGCCTCTCCACTTTTCAAACGAACTCTGCTAGAGTCTGCGCACTTATGAGGGCCGCTTACCGGTTTCTCGGGGCGCTGGTTCTCGTGCTCGCGACCGGCGTCCTGGCACTCTTGGCGCAGCCGGCAGACCGCTCGCTCCCAGGCTACGTTGTCGATCCCTTCTGGCCCAAGGACATGCCGGACAACTGGATGTTCGGCAACGTTGTCGGGATCGCCGTTGATTCAAAAGACAACGTGTGGGTCACGCATCGGCCGCGCAGTCAGCCGGGCGCCGAGAACACACCTCCGGTCCTCGCATTCGACGCCTCGGGTACGCTCATCGCCAGCTGGGGTGGGATTAAGACCATCCCGGAGTGGGGCACGCAGGAGCACGGGCTCTACATCGACGGCAAGGACAACGTGTGGGTTGGCTTTGGCGGCGGGCTGCCCTACGACGTGACCACGAAGGCCACGACGGACAATGCGCATTTCCTGAAGCTTTCACCGCAGGGCAAGGTGCTCCTTAGCGTCGGCAGGTTCGGGAGAGGCACGGAGGGGAGCCTCAGCAAGGAGTTTCTCGGTAACCCCACCGATGTGCACGTCGACTCCAAGACCAACGAGGCTTTCATCACCGACGGCTATCTCAACCGCCGGGTCATAGTGGTCGACGCCGACACGGGCGCGTTCAAGCGGTTGTGGGGCGCCTACGGCAACACGCCAAGCGACGCAGAGCCGCTCAACATGCAGTTCCGGCGCAGTGCGACTGGCCCTCAGCCGCAACAGTTCAACACGCCTCACTGCATCGTGGGATCAAACGACGGCCTGCTCTATGTGTGCGATCGGGGTAATCAGCGGATTCAGGTATTCAAGCTGGATGGCACCTTCGTGAAAGATGTGTTCGTGAAGATGCCGGCCGACGCTGGAGCTGGCCTCGCTCCTCAGGACATCGTGTTGTCCGCTGATCCACGCCAGCAGTTCATGTTCGTGCAAACGGGCAACCGCGTCTACGTGTTGCGGCGCGACACAATGGAGGCCGTGTCGTCATTCGGCAGGGCTGGTCGCGGCGCCGGTCAACTGGTGGCGGGACACAGCCTGGCCGGCGATTCCAAGGGCAACCTGTTTGTGGGCGAAACGCTTCTCGGCAGCCGCCTGCAGAAATTCGTCCCAACTCCTCGAACGACACGATGAGGACTCGGCGATACCAGGGAAGAGGGTCGTACGGCTCTCATTCGTTGCCGAGCTTGCGGCCACCGCGGCGGTGAGCAACTACGATGGTCTGTACATTTTTCGCGAGGTGACGTGCGTATGACAATCCCGTTCAACCGTAGGCAATTCCTCGGAGCTCTCGCGGCGCTGCCGTTCGCGCTGGAGACGACGATCAAAGGGCAGCGGGTGTCGCCCGAAGAGGCGGCCCGGCTGCGCGCCTCGGTGATGTCGCCGTTCCCGGTGATTGACACCCATATCCACATCTTCGACAAGAGCAAGCCGGGCGGCATGGGCTATCCGCGCGACATGCCGGAGGGCGGCGAACCGCCGCAGGGCCATATCGCGCTGCCCAACCGCTACGGGCTCGTCGCCCGCCCATTCGGCGTCGTTGGCGCCATCATCGTAGAAGCGGCTGCCACGCTCGACGACAACTACTGGCTGCTCGACATCGCCAAGGCCAACCCAATCATCGTCGGCGTGGTCGGACGACTCGACCCGAACGATCGAGAGTTCCCCAAGAACCTACAAAAGCTCGTCTCGAACAAGATGTTCCTTGGGGTGCGCGAAGGCGGGCTGCGCGACGGCGTTTCAAAGCCGGAGTACATTGCCAACGTCAAGCGATTGGCCGACGCCGACTGCAGCATGGACCTCGACACGCCGAGCTATGGCCTGGCGGGACCTGGCGCGGCGTTGCGAGTGCTAGACAAGGTGCCCAATCTCAAGATGGTGCTGGATCACATTCCGGGCATTACGTACCGCGTCAAGGAGTACTCGGATCAGGCTGCGCGAGCCAAATTCGTCGCTGACTTGAAGGAGCTGGGCAAGCGGCCCAACGTCTTCGCGAAGCTGTCGGAAGTGGTGCGTGTGGTCAACGGCAAGGGGTCGACCGACTTGGCCACCTACAAGGAGTGGCTCGACCAGATGTGGGAGGTCTTCGGCGAGGACCGCATCATGTTCGGCAGCGACTGGCCGCAGTCCGACAGCGTGGAGTACAACTCGTATCCGAATGTGATGGGCGTTGCCCGTGCCTACGTGAAGACCAAGGGCCCAGCAGCCATGGAGAAAGTGTTCTGGAAGAACTCGTCGAAGCCGTACCGCTGGCTTCAACGAGAACCAGCTCAGAAGAAATCCTAAGCAACAGCCGGACTGACGACTGCGGGACCTACCGCAGTCGTCTCCGGAACGAAGCCAGCCACGGCCACGCCGCCCTCTCCCGCTCATTTCTGCTGATCGTGCCCGCCGACCAATCGGCTGGGCATTTCATTTACGACCCTTGCGGAGTTCTTCCGCAAAAGCACCTGACAAACGAGAACAGGCTCACCCGGTGTTCATCGCGGCTTCGCGATTGACACCGGGTGAGCCTGTATCCGCCATCTGCGATGGGCGATGTCCGGTCAAGATGCGCGCAGCGCAAACGGTCAGTGACCTTCTGACACATCCGCGCTGCGCGCTTATCTGCGCCGGTCTTAATTGGTAGGCTGGCGACCTACCTTGAACGCGTACATGTTCGGTCCGTTCAGCGGCAGCGGAGCGAGCGTGGTGATCTTGTCCTTGTCCGGGAACAAGACGCCGAACCCACTCGTGTCCTTCGCGGCCCCGTAACGGGCGGTGTAATGAACCGAGCCGTCTGCAGCGTGGGCCACTCGAGTGGAGTCGGCCACGGCCTGCGGGCGCGGATAGAACGTGAAGCTCTGCGTACGCGGATTGAACCGGGCGTTGGCAGCCCCTCGATCAGGCCTGTTCTCGGCAGTGTCCGGGAACCAGATGTTGCCGTCTTTGTCGACCGACGCCTCGTAGGGCTGTGCGCCGCGGTACGGGAGGTCCCACATCGTCCAATTTCCGGTCTTCTGATCAAGCTTGGCGATCTTCGCAGCGCGGTTCCCGCCTGCCCAGATACCGGTCCAGATATTCCCTTCGGCATCCGACCTGGGCCCGCGGCGCAGGTTGACCGGATAGATCGGAGGGGTGAACTCGGTCCATGTGTTCGTGGTCGTATTGAACCGACCCAACTTGCCGCCATTCCATTCCGCGACCCATACGTTGTCGAACGGATCCATCGCCGAACCATACGGCACGGCGCCTGGGGTCGGAATGCGGAACGTCGTCGCCTTTCCGGTTGCCCGGTCGTACTTGGCCAGCCCGCCAGTCATCATCCAATGGGCGTAGATGTTGCCCTTGGAATCGACTTCACCGCCCATCAGCGGGCCCTTCTTGGCGGAGCGAATCACGTTGTCGGGATCGGGGTCGATGGTGAACTCCCACTTCTCGGTCTTCATGTTGAAGCCAAGCAACCGGGACGTCAGGTCGGACCCGCTTCCCATGGCGTCAGCAAACCCCTCGGCGCTTCGAGCAAACTCCAGCACCCAGATGATGCCATTGCGATCCATGAGCATGTCGTGCACGCCGGCCCGCGGATCGGGCAGATCCCATGCCTTCTGCTCGCCCGTGCGGGGATTCAGTTTTACCAGACGGCTTGGCTTGCCGCGATCGACGCCCCAGCGATTACCGTCCTGATCGATTTGCACCTGCATGATGATGCGCACGCCAGCGATGCCGCTTGAAACATTCTCAGAATCGACTGGACCCGATGTCGCGGGACTCGGGGCACCTGTCGCTTCGGCCCCGCCGAGCACGTAGTACTCGATGTATTGGGCCTTGCTAAGCTGCTCTTCGTCGAGCGGCATCTCCGGGTCAGTACGAACAGCCTGTGGCTTCTTGGCCAACCCGAAGTTCGCGGTCAGGTACTCCAGCACGTCCTTACGGTCCTGAAGTCCAAATCTGAAGTTGCTCGCCGAGCCGGCCAGAATACCTTCGCCAAGTCCGCGTTTGTCGTTCTCGGCAAGCGCTCGGCCCATCATGTGGTCCAATCCGTTCTTCCACGCCGACCCGCTGCGCGGCCGAGTCGAGAAGTAGTTCTCTCCATGGCAGTTCATGCACAGCGTTTCGAGGACGACGCGTCCGGGCCCTGGAGGATAGACCTGGTCATAGCTGCCCAGTTGCATAGGCTCCGTCTTGGGAAGACTCAAACCGCCGGGCGTGCGGGCGTCGGAGCGATCGACCCACGTCGGGTATTTGTCTGGGGTGTCGGCCGCCTGCATGCCGACCTTGACGGCAGGATTGACGCCCGCCTTGACCACGAGCTTCTGGGGAGCCGATTCCAAACCTCGGCCCTTCACGGTGAGCTCGTAGTTGCCTGGCATCATTGCGACGGCGCGAAACGCCCCAGCACTCGTGTACACCATGTACATGATGTTCTTGTCGGTGTTGCGCAGGTAGACACGCGCCGCCTTGAACGCCGACGGCGCCGTGACTGTGCCGGTGATTGATCCCAGGCCTTGCAGCGGCCCCGCATTCTGAGCGGTCGCCACGCTACCGCGGGCGCCGAACAGCCCGTAGGCGGTCGCCAAGGCCAGCGCCGCCGCAAGCGACATCAAGCCGCCGACTCGACGTCTCCGACTCCACCAAATAGATCCACGCGAAGTGCTCATTTCAGTCCTCCATGAAGCCGCCTGATTGACGGGCCATCAAACGCCGGTCGAGATAACGGTCTAGTGTAGCCGGAGCATTGCCTTCAGGCGTGCGCAGGCTCCTAAAAACATCCTGGGGAGGATATCGTTGCCTCCGTGACCCGCGATTGGCGCCACCACCGTCTCTTTCGCTCGAAAGACCCGTGTCGCCCAAGCGGACATTGCCAACGCTCGCATATGCAGGTGCCATCACCCGGCATCGAATGGCACCTCCACACGCTGCTGCGCGCGGCGACTATACTCCCGAACGTCGAAAATCTAGGTAACAGATTGTGACAAGGCGGAGCCCCACCACGCCGCCGCCCCATAGACCACGGTGTGGGGCCAGCCGGGCACGGCGCCGGACGTTGAGGATGTCGGGGTGGGGGATGGAGAGGACGAGATAGGCAAACCACGACTGCGGCGCACACGCGCCGCAGTCGTGG
>JBEBGG010000222.1:0-4940 GCA_040081555.1 Vicinamibacterales bacterium | reverse complement strand
TCGTCGGCGCGTGGCACCACGTCGCCGTGAGCTACGACGGCCGCGGTGGGGCGACGGCGGCCAACGGGATCCAGATCTACATCGACGGCGTGGCGGCGCCGATGGTGCGGCAGAACAGTGCCACCTACGTGGCGATGCGGAACACGACCGCGCCGCTGTCGATCGGCCGCGAGGGACCGAGCTGGTACCAGTTCGACGGCGGCATGGACGACGTGCGCGTGTGGAGCGTCACCCGGTCGGCGGCCGAGATCGCGGGCGCGCGCAGCACCGAACTGACCGGCAGCGAGTCGGGGCTGGTCGGCTACTGGCGCTTCAACGGCGGCAGTGGGACGTCGGCGGTGAACGACGCGACGACCGGCGCCGGCACGTTGACCAATGGCGTGGTCTGGGTGGGCGGCGGTCCGCTGTCGTAGGTGCCGGGCGGCCGGTGGGCGACGCACACTCCGTTCGGCGCCCTCACAGTGGACGAATGTCGCGGCCGGAGCAGACATGGAGACAAGTCTGTCGCCCTCGTTCCGCGATTCGTGCTTCTCTGCCCCGAAAGGCACTCTCGCTGATACGGCCGAGCCCGTGCATGCGCGTATGAAGATGCACCCGTCTCAGGGCCGATGACCGGCCCGGGGCGGATCGACACCATCTCTTCCCCGTGACCACCGCCGCTCGCGTTCTCCTGTCGCTGCACGCCTCGCAGCCGACGGCCAGTGCTCTGGTCGTGGCGCCAGCCCTTTCGTTCGCCGACTTCCGAGACAACCGATGACCCGACTCCGCGCCGTCCTCCTGGGCACGCTCCTCCTTGCCACGCTTCCCACCGTCGCCTTCATGCAGTCGGGCAACGTTGCGCCGGTGACCGGCAGTGTCTCTGTCGTGACGCAGGAGGGGGGGACCGGTTCAGGCACCTTCGCGGCGACCGACCCCAATGGTGACGAGCTGACCTTCAGCGTCGGCACGTTCCCGACGAACGGCGTGGTGACCATCACCAACCCGGCGACCGGCGCGTTCCTCTTCACGCCAAACACGGGGTTCGTCGGCTTCGAGGCGTTCACGTTCGTGGCGACCGATAGTCACGGGGCCGCGACGAACGGCACTGCGTCGGTGACGGTGGTGGCGGGACAGCCGCAGTGGCCGGGGCAGACGGTGCGGGCGAGCGTGGGGCCCGCAGGGGTGCAGGCCAACGCTGGTAGTTGGGAAGTGGACATCAGCGGCGACGGGCGCTACGTCGCCTTCTCGTCGTCGGCATCGAATCTCGTAGCGGGCGACCTCGGTATCGATGACGTGTTCGTGCTCGATCGGTCCACGGGTCAGGTCGAGCGCGTCAGCGTGGACTCGAGTGGGCAGGCGGCCAACGGGGCATCGTACGTCCCGAAAATCAGCGCCGACGGCAGGGTTGTCATCTTCCAGTCGTATGCGTCGAACCTGGTGCCGAACGATGGCAATGCGGCCGCAGTTGTGGACCTGTTCGCCCGTGACCGGCAGACCGGGCAGACATCCCGCATCAATGTGTCGAGTACGGGAACGGAGGCCAACGCGCAGGTCGGCGACTACGCCATCAGTGCGGACGGCCGGTTCGTTGCCTTCACGACCTTTGCCTCGAACCTGGTTCCCGGCGACACCAACGGAGTCTTCGATGTCTTTGTCCGTGACCGGCAGACGGGGCAGACCTCACGCGTGAGTGTGGCCAGCGATGGCACGCAGGGGAACAACAGCAGCCTGGATGCCGCGATCAGCCAGGACGGTCGCTTCGTCGTATTCAGATCGTCCGCATCCAACCTCGTGCCCAACGACACCAACGGTTGGGCCGACGTGTTCATGTACGACCGGACGACCGGTCAGACGACGCGTGTCAGCGTCGCGGATGACGGCGCTCAGGCCAACTTCGAAGCGCTCTTCCCGGCCGTGGCTGCGGGAGGCCGGATGGTTGTCTTCGCGTCGCGCGCCTCGAATCTGGTCCCCGGCGATACGAACGGTCGATACGACATCTTCGTGCGCGACTTGGTGAGCGGCCGTACCTCACGCGTGAACCAGTTGGGTGGGCAGGACGGCTCTGAGGTGTTTCAGCGTGTCTACGCCAGTGCTGACGGCCGCTTCCTTTCCTTTCAGCAGTATCCCGTTCCCTTCGTTGGCGGCGACGCCGCGCCGAACGATGTGGTGGTGAGCGATCAGCTGACCGGACTGGTTCGACGCGTCAGTGTGTCCGGCAACGGCGCACCGGATGGCGGGAATGCCTACTCGCCGATCAGTGCCGACGGTCGGTTCGTGGCGTTTCGTTCTCTGGGCGCGGGACTCGTGCCGAACGATACGAACGCGACCTTCGACATCTTCGTGGCTGGGGGTGTCTCGGTCTCGCCGCAGACTGTCCCGGTGCCGGGAGCGGGAGGCGCAGCCAGTATCGCTGTGACCTTCGCCTATCCCGGTACGGCCTGGACCGCGACGGCCAACGTCCCCTGGCTCACCGTGACGCCGCCCGCCGCAGGTTCGGCGAATGGGACGGTCTCCTTGACCGCGGCGCCGAACCCCGGGCCGGTCCGTGTCGGAACCGTGACCGTAGCGCTGCAGACGGTAACTGTGACACAGGCAGCGGGGGGAACAAACCAGCCGCCAGTTGCCACCACCGGCACTGCCACGACGCTCCAGGACACACCAGTGACGGGCACGCTTGGGGGCTCAGACGCGGATGGCGATCCGCTGACGTTCACGGTGGTGACCCCGCCCGTGCGTGGCACGGTGGTGATCACCAACGCGACGACCGGTGCATACACCTATACGCCAGGACTCGGTCAGTTTGGTACGGACAGCTTCACCTTCGAGGTGACGGCCGCCGGCCAGACTTCGAGCGCCGCGACTGTCAGCCTAACGATCGTCCGGGCGAACGTCGCTCCGATCGTAAGCTCCGTCGAGCTGGTGACCCAGGAAGGAGTCGCTCGGTCAGGGACGCTTGGTGCGACCGACGCGAACGGCGACGCTGTCACCTTCAGCCTCGGCACGCTTCCGACCAACGGTGTCGTGACGCTCACGAACCCGTCGACGGGTGCCTTCACCTTCACTCCAACCGTTGGGTTCGTCGGAGTCCAGACGTTCACCTTCACGGCTACTGACACGCATGGCGCGGCGTCGACGGGGACGGCGCTGGTCACCGTCGTGGCGGGCGGGCCGCAGTGGCCCGGCCAGACGATCCGGGCGAGTGTCACGGGAGGTGGCGGAGAGGCGTTCAGTTCGAGCTCCAGCGTCGCGCTCAGCGGTGACGGCCGCTTCGTCGCCTTCGTCTCGTCTGCGTCGAACCTCGTGGGCGGCGACACCAATGGCTCGGACGACGTGTTCGTCCGGGATCGGTCGACAGGCGCGGTTCAGCGCGTGAGTGTCTCCACCAGCGGTGCACAGGGCAGCGGGTTCATCGGCCGGCCTGCGATCAGTGCCGACGGACGATTCGTTGCGTTCGATTCGTCTGCCTCGACCCTGGTTGCAGACGACACGAACGGTCGGAGGGACATCTTCCTGCGGGACCGGCAGACCGGGCAGACCACCCGGGTCAATGTCGCCACTGACGGGACGCAGGCGAACGATGACGCCTACACACTCGGCTGGGTAATGAGCGCAGACGCCCGCTACATCGCCTTCATCTCGCGAGCCAGCAATCTCGTGCCGGGCGACACCAACACCCTTATCGACGTCTTTGTCCGCGATCGGCTGCTGGGGACGACCACGCGCGTTGGTGTGGGACAGAACGGGATGGAAGCCGCTGGCAGCGCAAATGACGTTGCAATCAGCGGCGACGGGCGGATTGTCGCGTTCACCTCAACGGCGTGGAATCTCGTGTCGGTCCCGGCCGACACCAACGGCAGCGCCATCGATCTCTTTGTCTTCGATCAGACGACGGGCGCGATGTCGTTGGTCATGCGCGATGGAGTACAGGCGACAGGAGCCGGCTACCCGGCCCTGAGCGCTGACGGACGGTATCTCGCCTACACCTTGTCGCGACAGAAGCCGGTGTCGGGCGGCGTCACTTTCGTGTCCGACATCTACGTGCTGGATCGGACTACGGGGCAAACGTCCCGACTCACTCAGGGAGAAGAGTCGTCACTGTATCCGGTGTTGAGTGCCGATGGCCGCTACGTGGCATTCAGCTCTCTCGACCCCAGCCTTGTCCCTGGGGACACGAACGGGACCTGGGACGTCTTTGTACATGACAGGGTGACAGGTGAGACCCGGCGGACCAGTGTGGCCACCAACGGGGTGCAAGCCGACAGCAGCAGCGGCCTGACGGCGTTTCCGTCCTTGAGCGCGGACGGACGATTCGTCGCATTCGTGTCCGAGGCGGGAAACCTGGTCACCGGGGACACGAATCGCTTCGGCGACGTCTTTGTCGTCGGCGGCGTCTCGGTGGCGCCTCTCAGTGTCACGGCTCCAGCCAGCGGTGGAAGCCGAAGCGTCGATATCTCGTTCGCCTACCCTGGCACACCCTGGACGGTCACGACGGCCACGCCCTGGATCACGCTCACGCCACCGTCGACCGGTTCGGCCAACGGCACGGTTGGGTTCACCGTGGCCCCGAACACCGGCGCGGCGAGGACCGGCACGCTCACCGTCGCGCTGCAGACGGTCACCGTGACCCAGGCGTCCGGGCTCGCGAGTCAGCCGCCGACCGCGTCCAACGGTGCGGTAACGACGCTCGAGGACACGGCGGTGAACGGCACCCTGATCGGTTCGGATCCCGATGGTGACGCGCTGACGTTCAGCGTCGTGACACCGCCCACGCGCGGCACTGTCGTCATCACCAATGCCTCGACCGGCGCGTTCACCTACACGCCGTCGCTTAACCAGAACGGTGCGGACACCTTCACCTTCCAGGTGACTGCCGCGGGACAGACGTCGAACGTGGCGACCGTCAACCTGACGATCACGCCGGTGAACGACGCGCCGGCTGCCTCGAGCGGAACCGCGACGAC
>JBEBGG010000073.1:0-18087 GCA_040081555.1 Vicinamibacterales bacterium | reverse complement strand
GACAGACGAGGGGTCCGCCTCGTGCAATCGCCGACGCTCGTCCGGCGTCAACTGGTCGCACTTGTTGAACACTTCCACCGTCGGCACGTCATTGGCCCCGACTTCGTCGAGCACGCAGGTCACGGCGGTCACGCGCCGATCACGGTCGGTCGCGCTGGCGTCAATCACGTGCAGCACGAGGTCGGCCTCCGCCACCTGTTCGAGGGTCGCCCTGAACGCCGCCACGAGGGCGTGCGGCAGACGATCGATAAAACCTACCGTGTCCGACACCAACAGTTCGCGGCGATCTGGAAGACGCACCTGCCGAATCAGGGGGTCCAGCGTAACAAAGAGCGCATCCGATGCCTCGGCCTTGGCTGCCGTCAGTGCGTTGAAGAGCGTGGTCTTGCCGGCGTTGGTATAGCCGACCAGTGCCACTGTCGGTACTGACGCCTTCTGGCGGCGCTCGCGCAATTGCGACCGGCGCCTGCGCACTTGCTCGATGTCTTCACTTACCGCGTGGATACGCGTCCGGATTCGGCGACGATCGGTTTCGAGCTTCGTCTCGCCCGGGCCCCGCGTGCCAATGCCACCACCAAGACGCGACATGGCCAGCCCGGCGCCAACGAGCCGAGGCAGCATGTACTTCAGCTGCGCCAATTCAACCTGCAACTTGCCCTCTCGGGTCTGCGCCCGTCTCGCGAAGATGTCGAGAATGAGCTGGGTGCGGTCGACGACGGCGCATCCAACAATCGCGCCGATGTCGCGGAGCTGCGCAGGCGTCAACTCGTTGTCAAAGACGACCACGTCGACACGCAGTTCCGCACAGGCCGCCGCCAGGCTCTCGACCTTGCCGGCGCCGAGGTAGGTGGACGGGTCGGGCCTGGGTCGCTCCTGCAGCGTGCGCAGCACAACGTGCGCGCCGGCAGCGTCGGCCAGGCCGGCCAGTTCGTCGAGCGATCGCTCCGCTTCGAGCCGGCGCATGCTTCCCGCGATGAGCCCGACCAAAGCCGCCCTCTCTCGTGGTGCTATGCGCGGAGGCATGCCTCAATGTCCTCCCAGGGAACAGCCCCGGCGCGGACCAGCGTCGGGCTGTCGCCGGTGACATCCACAATCGTTGAAGGCGCGCCACCGGTCGTCAGGCCGGCATCAAACAACCCGTCGATATCGCGCAGTTGCCTGGCGACCACATCGGGATCGGAGGTCGGCGGTTGATGACTGATGTTGGCGCTGGTCGCGGTAAGCGGAATCCCACAGGCAAAGAGGAGTGCCAGGAGGGCCGCGTGCTTCGGCACGCGCACGCCGACGGTAGCCAACCCGCCCACAAGCTCTGGCGCGAGCGTCGGCGGTGCCGGGAGAAGAATCGTCAATGGTCCTGGCCAGAACCTGTCCGAGAGGCGCCGCCCAGGAGGCGACAACCTCCCGAGCGACTGACTGACGTGCGCCTCACTGGCAGCGACAAGCGGCACAGCGTGACCTGCCGCCCGACCTTTGATTGCAAACAACTGCCGCACGGCTCGTGCGTTGAAGGGATCTGCCGCAAGGCCGTACAGCGTATCGGTTGGAACAGCGACGACGCCCCCGTCACGAATGAGCGCCGCGCACCGGGCGACAACCGCCGGATCAGGATGCTCGGGATCGACTCGCAGTCGAAGCACTAGAAGTGGATCTTGACGTCCGCCGCCGCGTTAACGTGAATGCTCTCGATGAATCGGAT
Organism: Vicinamibacterales bacterium; assembly: GCA_040081555.1. Lineage (GTDB taxonomy): Bacteria > Acidobacteriota > Vicinamibacteria > Vicinamibacterales > CAVVIG01 > CADEEX01. The sequence goes on along the minus strand of JBEBGG010000073.1, from coordinate 16,391 downwards.
CTGATGCGGTTCGTTCTGCATGATCAGCGAGCTGGTTCTCGTGCCATCGCCGAAGAAGCGGACGCCCTTCATCAGCGTCCCGTCGGTGACGCCCGTGGCGGCAAAGATGATTCGCTTTCCGGGTGCCAGGTCTTTCGCTCTGTAGGTGCGCTTCAAGTCAGAGATCCCCATCGCCGTGCAACGCGCCTCATCCTCCGGTGTGCGGATAACGAGGCGAGCGAAAATTTCGCCATTCAGACAGCGCATCGCTGCGGCGGTGAGTACGCCCTCTGGTGCCCCCCCCGTTCCCATGACCGCGTGCACGCCAGAACCGACAACCGCCGCGGCAATGCCAGCCGAGAGATCGCCGTCCCCAATCAGACGGATACGTGCGCCGGTGGCGCGGATATCCTCGATCAACTGCTCGTGGCGAGGACGTTCGAGCACGATGACGACGAGGTCCTCCACTCGACGTCCGAGGCAGCGCGCAATCGCCTTGAGGTTCTCGCGCACCGGCGCATCGAGACTCACATGGTCCTTGGAACTGGGACCAACGACCAGCTTCTCCATGTAGAGATCAGGCGCGTGCAGCAGGCCGCCGGCGTCGGCCGCGGCCAGGACGGCGATCGCATTTGGTGCGCCCGTCGCGCAGAGGTTCGTGCCCTCGAGTGGGTCGACCGCGATGTCAACGCTTGGGTAATAACCGGACCCAGCCCTTCCTGAATGAGCCAGGCCCACCTTCTCGCCAATGTAGAGCATCGGCGCCTCGTCGCGCTCGCCCTCGCCGATGACGATCGTGCCGTCCATCGGGACGGTGTCCATGACGCGCCGCATGGCCTCTACGGCGACATGGTCGGCGTGATGACGATCGCCCTGCCCCATGGTGTGTGCGCACGCGATCGCGGCCTGTTCCACGACGCGCAGGAGTTCGAGCGAAAGGTCTTGGTCCATTGCTTCGAAATGCTATCACGCGAGCGCGCGCACTTGAACGGCAACGCCGATGTCGACGCCGGTTCGATCGGCGGCGCTGCCGTCACGCACCGCAATCTCGAGGTCGTCGCTACTGCCCAGGAGTGCGCACAGCTCACCGACACCGACGTCGACATAGGTGGATACCACGCTGGAGATCACGTGGCCGCCGACGCGGACCTCCAACACCCGCCCTGGTGGCAGCATCGAGCGGTTGATATTTGTGACGAGATTGCCAAATCGATCCGAGGCGACCACTTCCCCGCGTGTTTCTGAGCCGGTCGTCCGGGCGACTGGCCAGTCGAGCAACGTCAGGCCCGAAAGGCGGGGACCCAGCGCGTCGAGCGCGAGGCCGCTGGCCAGCCAGCCAGCCGCCGGTGCCAGACGATCTCGCCCCTCGAACGTGCGACTCACGGCCGGTAGTTGATGGGCCTTGCTGACGAGTTCAACGGCCGAGCATCCGGGATTGTTCGAAGCGACACGCGACAGTAGACCATTGTCCGGAGCGACGAAGTGATAACCGCCGGCAGACAGCGCCACCGCGCGGCGCGAAGAGCCGACCGAAGGATCCACGACACACAGGAAGACCGTTCCCTGGGGAAAGAAGCGGTACGCGGCGTCGAGCGCCAGCATGCCGCGCCGAATCTGCTGCGGTGGAATGTCGTGCGTGATATCGACCAGCTGCGCATCCGGGCAGATCCCGAGGATCACACCCTTCATCACGCCGACGTAGTGATCCTGCAGCCCGAAGTCTGTGAGGAGCGCGATGACTGGCCGCGCCATAGGGGTATCTTAGCGAGTGTCGTAGGCTGGCTTCCGGAACAGGATCTCGCGGACATTGTTCTTCATGAGGAACGAGTCCGAGACGCGGAGGCCCGAAAACAGCTGAATGATGTCGCGGTTGGCGAGTACCGCCTGACGACCGCGCGAGGCCGGATACGGCCGGTGCTTTAGGTGCGTGTCGTCGGCGATGATGAACTTCGTGTACGAGACGTCGCGTGGCTGTACGGTGCTGAAAAATGCCAGCAACGACCCTTCGGGACGGAGAATGCGGGTCAACTGATCGGCGAGTTCCTTGGCGGATGCCTTATCCAGATACTCGATCAGGTCCCAGCACAGGATACCGTCGACCGACGAGTCGGGCTGGGTGAAGCGCCGGTTCAGATAGGCGGGCAACTGCTCCATCGTGCCCGCCCTTGCGTGGCGCTCCAGCTCAGCGTAGGTGTCCTCGATGAACATCTTGCAACCGAGCTCCTCGCCGAAGAACGTCAGATTACTGCCGACAACCGGACCGAGGTCCATGAGCGATGGTGATTGGCGGTTCGTCAGCGTGGAGAGCAGTTTGCGGAGAGCCTTGGTTGGGTATTGGGGCTCGCCGGTGTCGACAACCGGAGCCAGTAGCGGCTCCGGCTCACGACGCGATCCGAGTCGATCGAGCAGACCCATGAACGGAGAACAGTCCGGCGATTACGCGCCGACTTTTTGGGCAGTGGACTGCGGCGCCGCCGCGGCGGCAGCAGCAGCCGGCTTCGGTGCGGCGCCTTTGCGCTGCATGTCCACACTGCCCTTGAAGTGAGCGCTTTCGGCAATGGCAACCCGCGGCGAGACAATGTCGCCTTCGACCGACCCGTTGTCCCGAATATCCACCTTCTCGGAGGCGGTCACGTTGCCAAGGACTTCCCCAAGCACGATCACGGACTTGGCAAACACCTGCGCCTTAATCTTGCCGTTGGCGCCGATGGTGAGCACGTGATCGCGCAACTGAATCGTGCCCTCGACCTGCCCCTCGATCGTCAAGTCCTCACTGCCGTTCAACTCACCCTTGATGACGACTGATTTGCCGATGTTCACGGTACTCTCCATAGTCTGTGGATGACCCGCCGCCGAGTGAGGGGCGGAAGAGGGTGAGGTCGGGGATGGCGGTGCGGCCGCCGGTTGTCCGCTCGCTGGCCGTACCGCTTCGTCGCGTTTCCACATGAAAACCTCCGCCAGTACTGGACTGGGCGTTCGGGTATCTGCCCACCCGGCGGGCTAATGGATCGAAATCCTCGTCAGTATAGGACCCGGCAAAATCGTTGTCTAGTCCTTTTGTTTCCTAGAGTTAGCGCGAATGCTAGAATGAACGATTCACGATGCGTGTCTACTTTGACTACAACGCGACCGGCCCGCTCTCGGTGGAGGCCGCCGACGCCGTGGCGGCCGCGACGCGCGACATCTTCGGCAACCCCTCAAGCGTCCACCACTTCGGACAACGCGCCAAGGGGGTGCTTGACGATGCGCGGTCGGCGGTGGCGGCGCTGATTCATGGCGATCCGTCGGAGATCGTCTTCACAAGCGGCGGTACCGAGGCGGACAACGCGGCGATTCGTGGGGCACTCGAGGCGCTCGAGGCCAACGGTCGTCGACACCTCGTGGCGAGCGCCATCGAGCACGAAGCCGTGCTCAATACGTTCAAGTCGCTCACCCGTCGCGGCTACACGACTACGCTCATCCCCGTCGACCACTCCGGCGTCGTCGATCCAGAGCGGGTGCGGGACGCTGTCACCGCGGAGACGGCGCTCGTGTCGGTGATGCATGCCAACAATGAGATCGGCACCGTGCAACCGATCGCCGATATCGCCAGGGTGGCGCACGCGGCCGGCGCACTCATGCACACCGACGCCGTGCAGTCCGTCGGGAAGATCGTCGTCGACGCCAAAGCGCTCGGCGTCGACCTGCTGGCGCTCTCGGCGCACAAATTCAATGGACCCAAGGGCGCTGGCGTGCTGTGGGTCAAGCGCGGCACCCGCATGCTGCCGCTCCTGACCGGCGGCAAACACGAGCGCAACCGCCGTGCCGGCACCGAGAATGTGCCAGCCATCGCTGGCCTCGGTGTCGCTGCAACACAGGCCGCTCAGAAGCTCGGCTCAGAGGGCGCTCGACTGTCCCTGCTCCGTGATCGACTCGAACACGGCATCCTGGCCGGCGTCAGCGGCACATCGGTCAATGGCTTGTCGCCGCGCGTGCCGAACACGACCAACATCAGTTTCGATCGCGTCGAGGCCGAGAGCCTGCTCATCGCGCTCGACCTCGAAGGGATCGCCGTCTCCACAGGATCGGCGTGTTCGTCAGGTACGCTCGAGCCGTCTCACGTGTTGCGCGCCATGGGGCTTCCCACCCACCGCACGCAGAATTCGTTACGCTTCAGTCTCGGTCTGTACTCGACTGATGCGGAGGTCGACCGCGTGGTCGCCGTGCTGCCAACGCTGGTGGACAAGCTGCGAAAGGTCGGAAGGCGCTGATGGCCCGTTCGAGCATCCAGCATCACGGATCCTCTCCCGTCGGCGGAGGCGAGCCATCATGCGCGTCGTAGTAGCCATGTCAGGTGGGGTCGACTCCTCCGTCGCGGCAGCGATTCTGGCCGAGCAGGGACACGAGGTGATCGGCCTCTCAATGCAGCTCTACGATCAGAGCGATCCGGACAAGCATTTTGGGAGCTGCTGCTCGATCGACGACCTCCACGACGCTCGCCGTGTGGCGGCCGTACTCAATATCCCGCACTACATCATGAACTTCGAGCAGCAGTTCAATGAGCAGGTGATTGACAACTTCGTCAGGGAGTACGCCGCCGGGCGCACGCCGCTCCCCTGCGCGCACTGCAACAGCGATCTCAAGTTCGCCACGTTGGCCGAACGTGCCTCAGGTCTTGGTGCCGATGTCGTGGCCACTGGGCACTACGCCCGCGTGGATCTCGACGAGACCAGCGGGCGCTATCGCCTGCGTCGCGGTGTCGACCCAACGAAGGACCAGGCGTACTTCCTCTTCTCGTTGACGCAAGACCAGCTCGCGCGGGCCATCTTCCCGGTCGGCGATCGTTCGAAAGACGAGGTGCGGGAACACGCCCGTCGACTATCGCTGCCGGTCGCCGACAAACCTGACAGTCAGGAAATCTGCTTCATCCCAGACGACGACTACGCCAGCTTTGTAGCCAGACGCGCGCCTGAGGCCGCGCACGCCGGCTCAGTTGTGGACGAATCCGGGCGTCTCCTTGGCGGCCACGGTGGCATCCATCGGTTCACCGTCGGTCAGCGGCGGGGCCTCGGCATCTCGTCACCAACTGGTGCGCCGCTGTACGTGCTTGCGCTCCGGCCGTCCGCCTCGCAGGTCGTGGTCGGACCCAAGGCCGCGCTCGAACGCACGGTCCTCACGGTGTCGGGTGTGAACTGGATCGCCCCCCGGCCAGACACGCCCCGGCCGCTCACTGTCCAGATCCGCCATCGCCATCTGGCGGCACCGGCGCACGTGCACGCCATCGCTACGGACGACGGCTCTCGCTCGCGTGCCGAGGTGATCTTCGATGCGCCCCAACTGGCGATCACGCCCGGCCAGGCAGCGGTGTTCTACGAGGGAGATGCCGTGGTTGGCGGGGGCTGGATCGACTGAGATCAGACCTAGCCCAGACGCTCTTCTCTCACGCGAGGAGGCTTGCTGCCCCGTGCCCTGAGTGAAGAGTATGACGTCGCTAAGTCTGGAGGTGCTCCGGAACATCCTCGAGATAGTGCTCGGCGTCAATCGCTGCCATGCACCCGCTACCGGCGGCGGTGATCGCCTGACGATACTTGTGATCCTGCACATCGCCGCAGGCAAACACACCGGTCACGTTGGTCTTGGCGCCATCGTGGGTGATGATGTAGCCGTTGGCGTCGAGTTCGAGTTGCCCCTTGAAGAGACTCGTGTTTGGCGTGTGACCGATCGCGACGAAAACCCCAGACACCGGCAGTTCCTCGGTCGCACCGGTCGTCGCGTCGCGTAGCACCATCGCCGTCACTTCGCCCTTGCCATGGTCGACGATGGCATCGACCTCGGTGTTGAGACGCCACGCGATCTTTGCGTTGGCGCGGGCTTTGTCCTGCATGATCTTCGACGCGCGCAACGTCTCTCGGCGATGCACCAGTGTTACCTTGCTGGCAAAGCGCGTGAGATAGATCGCCTCTTCCATTGCCGAGTCTCCACCACCGACGACCGCGATCTCCTGGCCGCGGAAAAAGAAGCCGTCGCAGGTGGCGCAGGTCGACACGCCATGTCCCATGAGTGCGCGTTCGGACGGCAACCCGAGTAGCCGCGCCGACGCACCGGTAGCCACGATCACCGCCTTGGCGGTATAGGTGGCGTCCGCCGTCTTGACGACAAACGGCCTCGTACAGAGATCCACGCTCGTCACGTGGCTCTGAATGATCTCCGCGCCAAACTTCTCTGCCTGGGCGCGCATTTCGGTCATGAGGTCCGGCCCCATGACGCCGTCCTTTCGTCCTGGCCAGTTCTCGACCAGCGTGGTCATCATGAGCTGGCCACCGGCCTCGAGGCCCTCAATAAGGAGAGGCTGAAGGTTGGCGCGGGCGGTGTAGAGCGCGGCGGTGAGTCCGGCCGGGCCGGACCCAATGATCACGACATTGCGTTGGCTCATTTAGATGTGCTTATCGATGGCCTTCTTGAAGTCATCTTTTGGTGCGAGCCCCACGACGGACTCCACCACCTGGCCGCCCTTGAAGAGCAGCACCGCGGGAATGCCGCGGATTTGGAACTTCATCGCCGTGCCAGGGTTGTCGTCGACGTTCAACTTGCCAATCGTGACCTTGCCGGAATATTCCGACGCCAGCTGGTCGATTGTCGGGCCAAGGCGCTTGCACGGGCCGCACCACTCTGCCCAGAAGTCGACCAGAACCGGGCCGTCGGCGTTGAGCACCGTCGCCTCGAAGTTTCCGTCGGTAAAGGTCTGCACGTTATCGGCTGCCATTGCTGTCGTCTCCCTTGGAAATCGCTCGTTCGTATATTTTGACGTACTCGCGGGCCGAACGGTCCCAGGAATGATCCTGGGCCATTCCTGAGCGCTGGAGCGCCAACCAGCGTTGCTTGTCCGAAAACACCCCAAGCGCTCGAACCAGTGTCTCGCGCAGCGCCTTGGGCGTGTACTCATCGAAAACGAAACCAGTGGCTGCCGCGCCCTCCCGTTCGTCACGCACCGTGTCCGCCAATCCCCCGACTCGCCTCACGATCGGCACAGTGCCGTATCGCAGGCTGTACATCTGGTTCAAGCCACAGGGCTCAAAGCGCGACGGCATCAGGAACATGTCGGCCCCTGCCTCTATGAGATGGGCCAGTCCCTCGTCGAAGCCAACCTGCACCCCGATCGTCGAGCCATGGCGCGCGGCGAGGCCTCGCCACCACTGCTCGTAACGGCGGTCACCGGTGCCAAGCACGACGATCGAAGCACCCATTGACGCCAATTCATCGCCGAGCGCTTCGATCAAGTCGAGACCCTTCTGGTCCACCATACGCGAGATCATCCCGATGAGCGGACGTTGGAGACCGACGACATCGGCCGGCAAGCCGTAACGCGCCAGCACAATGGCCTTTGCGTCGCGTTTGCCGGTGAGATCGTCTCGGGAAAACGTGCTGGGAAGCCACGCATCTGTCGCCGGATCCCACTGGGTCGTATCGATGCCGTTCAGAATGCCTTCCAGGCGATCGGCGCGCTCTCGCAAGATGCCGTCGAAGCCGAACCCGAACGCCGGGGTCTGAATCTCACGCGCGTAGGTGGGGCTGACCGTTGTGATGGCATCCGCATGATTGATCGCGCCTTTGAGGAAGGAGATCCTTCCCCAGAATTCCATCTCCTCGATCGACAAGAGGGACCAGGGCAGGTCCAGACGCGGCAGCCAGTCAGACTCGAACGCGCCTTGATAGGCCATGTTATGAATCGTGAATACCGAGGCGCTCTGGCCAAGCAGTGGATGCGTCTTGTAGACGGTATCGAGGTATACCGGCGCCAGACCCGCCTGCCAGTCGTGCGCGTGAACCACATGGGGCCCCGCGCCTTTTCTTACCGAGAGCTCCAACGCGACTCGCGCCAGCACGCCAAATCGCCGTGCGTTGTCGGGATAGTCAACGCCGTTGGCTGCGTACAAGGAATCGCGATCGTACAGGGACGGTTCATGGACCAGGAGCGCTCTTGCCCCGTCGCCCAGATCCGCCTGATACACGTCAACCTCGGCGTGGAAACCGCCAACAGTCACGGCGATGCGATCGACACGCTCACCAACGGTCGTGCCCCGATAGCGAGGGACGACCAGTGTGACATCCCATCCGAGCCGGGCGATCGCCTGCGGTAACGCGCCAAGCACATCGGCCAGACCGCCGGTCTTCGAGAATGGCAGGGCCTCTGATCCAATAATCAGCACAGAGGGATCGGGCACGGCACGATTGCGCGGACGACGGAGCATGACGAGGTGTCCATCTTACCCGCTACAATTCCTTCCGTGACCGATCGCCCTGTCCGCGCTCCTCGCCCAGACACTCGTGAAGTTGCCGAGCTGAAGCTACTCAAGACCTCACAGCCTGCGCTCGGTTCCGCCGTCGACCTACAGCTCGAGCTTCTGGAGGTGCAACGGCGTGTCCAGGGACGTGTGCCGCTGCCATGGATTCAGCCGGATCCAGCCTGGCTGGCATCCGAACAACAGGCCGGCAGACCGGCCGTCAGATTTATCGACATTCCGCTCGAGTGGAGCGATTTTCGACTCGGCCTTCGGCAGGTTGCTGACATCCTCTTCCGCCATGAGTCGCTCGACCAGGGCGCACACGACGAGATTCTAGGGCTGAGTCGTGAGGGCAACGCGCTCGCGCCGGTCGTCACCCGCTGGTACGGCGCGACGTCGCGACGTCCTGAGCCGGACGACCCGTCGGCGACCATCGTCGCTGACGGCGTGGAGTCCGTCCTGCTTCTCGCACTCCGTCCATTTCTGTCGCGCTGTGCCGAGGCGCTCCTGCCGCGCCAGGAATTTTCCCGGTGGACATTCGGACACTGCCCCATCTGCGCCTGGGAGCCTGACTTTTCGGTGATTACGCCAAACGCCGAACGTCTCCTCGTCTGCGGACGCTGTGTCGGACAATGGAACTGGGACGCCATTGCTTGCCCGTTCTGCGACAACCACGACCGCACGCGAATCACGTCCTTTGCCACGCGTGACGGTCGCTACCGCGTATCGGCCTGCGATGTCTGCAAGCGGTACCTGAAGGCGTACGACGCCAGAAAAGCCCAACGTCCGGTCATCGTGGCGGTGGATTCGATCGCGACCCTGCCGCTTGATGCGGCGGCGATTCAGAGGGGGTATGCGTAAGCCCGGGTGAGCCCGGGCCTAGTCCTGCTGCTGGGTATTCAACGTCTGCGTGGCGAAGAGCGTCGTTGCCTTCTGCGACAGCCAGTTGAAGAGGTTTTCCGTCTCGAGGAACCGGCCGGCATTTGACCGAGCCCCTAGGACAACGACGGCGACGTCCTGCCCTCCCTGACCCAGCGGCAGGCGCAACAGTGTGGCCAGGCAGTACCCTGACTTTGAGATAAAGCCTGTCTTGGCGCCACGGATATCAACGTCCGTACGTCCAAGCAGGCGATCCGTGGTGCGGAACCTGATAAAACCACGCGCGGCCTTCACGGTGTATTCCGGCAGGCGCATGATGCGGCCGATACGGTCGTCGGCCGAGGCGTGCGTGATCAGACGCGCCATGTCGTACGCCGACGAGACGTTATCCGACAACAGACCTGACGAATCCGCGTAGTGTGTGGCGCGAAGGCCGAGCTCGATCGCCTTCGCGTTCATCCGTTCGATGAAGCCAGTGTAGCCAAGAGGCGAGATACGTGCGAGCGCACGCGCCGCAGCGTTGTCAGACGCGATGAGCAGCAGGTGCATCAGATCATCCACCGTGACCTTGTCGTTCAAACGCAGCTTGGTGGTGGAGGCTCGAAATACGTCGCTGCGTGCGATGGTGACCTTCTGAGACAGATCGGGATTGTTCTCGAGAAACACCGTCGCCGTCATCACCTTTGTGATGCTCGCGATGGAGCGCTGGTCCTGCGAGTTCTCTTCCCACAAGACCTGATTTGTCTCGGGATTGAAGATGATCGCCGCGGCCGCGCGAAGGTCCGGCACCAGATCGCCGCTTGCATCAACCTTATAACGTGGCACGACGGCATCGGCCGTCTCCCTCGGGGCCCTCACAGCGCGCGCCCGCGACGACGTCGCCCGTCGCGCCAGCGTCGCCCGCGGCTTGGCGTCAGATTTTTCCGCCCCTGCGGCCAGTACTGGTGAGCTGCAAAGCCCAACAATGGCTAGACTCGCCACCGGACCGATCCAGAGATGTAACGCTCTGCGCACGTTCCCGTCCTGTGCTAGTACCAAAGGCTGTAAGTTGCTTAAAATTTCACCGTCATTCTAACAATGAATTCATAGACCGCAAGCAGTTTATCGTCACGAGGGCGCACCTCACTTACGGTCACTAGAGTGCTCGGCCACTCCAGGCGCGTGTGCCAGAATGGCGTGGCGTGAATCACGCCTCACCTCTCCTGTAGTGAGGTTATCGGCCGATGCAGGGGCGAGGTAGAGCCTTCGACGATAGGAAGTGCGTATGACGCCGCGTGAGTTGGAGGAGTACCGAGCCCTGCGGGCTACGATTCGAGAGCGAGGGACCGCTCGGGTCTGGCTGTTTGGCGCCGGGCTCGGCGCCTGGGCGGCCCTCGTGCTCACCACGGCGTCGACAATGACGGTACCCGTCGCGACATTACTACCGCTGCTGGTACTTGCCGGGGTTTTCGAAGGCGTCCTGGCCCTCCACGTTGGCGTGGAGCGAGTCGGCCGCTATTTGCAGGTGTTCTACGAAGCCGGGGAGGACTCCGGGGAACGTCGATGGGAAGAAACCGCCATGGCGTTCGGGAAGGACGCTGCGAAGGGAACACCGGACCCGCTCTTCGCCCACATCTTCCTCTTCGCCATCGCCTGGAACTTCGTGCCCGCAGTGCTCGGCGGTGCGCTGCCCGTCGAATGGCTGATGATCGGCTCGTTGCACATTCTCCTGATGGCCAGAGTCGTGACAGCCAAACGCCACGCTGCGGTTCAACGCCCCGCCGACCTTGCTCGATTTCAGGAGCTACGCCAGAAGCAGTAGCGGCGGCTATTTCTGCAGCAGCGCGATTGTGAGCAGTATCGCGTTTTGCGTCCCTTTCCACGAGTCCGTCGTGTCGAACGACTCGGTGGTCGTGTGCGAATCCTCCGAGCGCCCCCCTCCGCCGATGGTGATCGACGGAATGCCGAGGCTCATCGGGTAGTTCGCGTCGCTCGAGGATTCCCCACCGCCCGGCGCGACCCCGATCTGCCGTGCCACCGCGCGCGCCAGCTGCACGAGCGGAGCATTGTCAGGCAGGAAGCTCGCTGGTCGATCTCCGACGAGGGTTCTGGTCGCGGTGACGACACCGGGCCTGCGCCATCGGGTGTTTTCGTCCTGCACGGCGATGTCGACAGCCCGCTGAAGCCTGGCGTCGAGCACACGCAATGCCTCTGGACTCGACGATCGAAGATCCACCTCCATCCACGCGTCAACCGGAATCGCGTTGACCGCCGTGCCGCCGCCGATGCGTCCGACGTTGAAGGTCGTCAGGGGTTCGCTTGGGACATCGAAATCAGCGATTTGCGCAACGGCACGGCCCAGAGCGTTGGCCGGATTGGGCAGTCCGAACTGTGCGAAGCTGTGACCGCCCGGCCCCTTGAAGGAAATGCGATAACGGTGGCTGCCGACGCCAACGGTGGAGATCAGAATGCCCGCGTTGTCGATGGTGACGAAGCGATTGACCTGCCCCTTCAGCGTCTCGTCGAAGAGGGTCCTAATCCCACGTAGATTACCGAGGCCCTCCTCGCCGACATTGGCCACGAATGTGACGGCGCCCTTCGTTCGGACGCCCGCTGCGTTCATCACCCGAGCGATGGCCACGAGCACCGCCAACCCCCGGCAGTTGTCACCAATTCCGGGCCCCTTGAGTAGGCTTCCCTGCCGGGTCACTTTGAGCGCCGTGCCCTCCGGGAAGACCGTGTCCAGGTGCGCGGCGACTACCAGCCGGGGACCGACACGTGTGCCCCGACGGTCGCCCAGCACATTCCCGATTCGATCGACGCGGACATGCTCCAAGCCAGCTTCTTCAAACGCGCGCCGTAAGACCTCCCCGCGGGCCTGCTCCCCAAATGGCGGCGCAGGAACCTCGCAGAACCGGATCTGATCGTCAATGACGCGTGCCTCACGCGCCTTGGCCATTTCGAGGGCGGAGCGCACCGCTGTGTCGTGGGTCAGTACATCGACATCGACGACCTGCGCTTCGGCCGTCAGCGCGCACGGAAGGAGTGCAAGGAGCGCAAGATACGCCAGCCCCGCGCGCATCATGGTACAAGCTCTGCCCGGCACCACTCCCGGACGGAATTCACCAGCCAGAGCGGCACTCCTCGAAGTTCCTCAAGCCTGATGACTCGCTCCGCGATCTGGCCGCGCGCCAGTAGCTCGGCCCTGAAGGTGCCCGCGAGCAGGCCACTGCTGACGGGCGGCGTCACACGCGCCCCATCGATTTCGGCAACGACGTTGGCCACAGTGCTCTCTGTCACTTCCTCCCGCTCATTCCACAGCACGACATCGTCCACGCCGGGTACCGCGGCACGAGCCGAGTCGTACACCGCCCGATTCGTCGTCTTGTGGTGTAGCCACACGTCGGCAGACGACACCGGTGTTGGCGCAAACGCCACTCTCAACGGCGCCAACACCGGTGTCAGGTCCCCCAACTCAACGCGAGCCGCGCCGTCGCGTGTCAGTAGCAGGCGCACGCGTCGCGCCCCACGGGCGCCGGCAACCGCTGACATCAGCGCGTCATAGGCCGAATCACGCGACCACGGGATACCGAAATAGTCTGCCGACGCCGCCATTCGGTCCAGGTGTCGGTCCACCAGAAGAAAGCCGGCCGTGTCCGTCCACTTGAGCGTCTCGAGGAGGTCAAACACCACGGCTCGACGTCCAAGCACAGCGCTCTTCAGTAGACATTCGTCGTATTCGGCATCCGCATCCGAGTCCCAGACAATACCGCTGCCTACGCCGAGCTGAATGCGCCCGGCCGAGCGGTCCACGACGGCGGTCCGGATTGCGACGTTGAATCGGGCGTTGCCGTCTGGCGGAACGTGGCCGATGGCGCCGGTGTAGATCCCTCTTGGCTGCGTTTCGAGGTCCGCCAGGAGTTCCATCGTCCGCACTTTCGGGGCCCCGGTCACCGACGCGGATGGGTGGATCGCCATGAAGATCTCCTCCAAAGACGCGGAAGTTGTGCCAACCACCTGCGAGGTCAGCTGCCACAGCGTCGGATATCGTTCGGCCTCGAAGAGCGCGGGCACCGACACCGAGCCGACCTCGGCAATACGTCCGAGGTCGTTCCGCATCATGTCGACGATCATCACGTTTTCCGCCCGCTCCTTGGGAGACGCGATCAGCCGGGCCCGCACCTCTGCGTCATCAAGGCTCGTGAGGCCTCGCGCGGCGGTCCCCTTCATTGGCCTCGTGCGGATTGCCGCTCCGTCCAGTTCGAAGAATAGTTCGGGCGAGGGCGAGCACACGGCGATGTCACCGATGGTCCGGAAGGCCGAATATCGGCCCCGTTGCGCCTCCACCAGGTCTCGAAACAGCGCCCGCGGGTCACCAAGAAACGACGCGGTTGTCTGAAACGTGAAGTTCGCCTGGTAACTGTCACCCGAGCCAATGTGTTCCCGGATGCTGTTGAATCCGCGTCGAAAGGCGTCACGTCCAAGCAGCGGCTTTACCGGGCCCAGTGCGTAGTCGCCGGTCACCTCAAACAACGCCGCCCGGGTGACCGACGGGACGTCAAAGAGCGCGAACCAGACCAGCGGCCACTGCTGGAGGCCAGGATGGACTTTCAGGCCAAAGGCGGCGCCCGCCTCAAAGCTCACCCAGCCCACGGCGTGCAATCGGTGGTCGCGCGTGAGGCGCTCCACTTCTCTCAGAGCCGGGCGAACGTCGGCCGCGCGGGTCGCCGCAACGACCTGAACAGGGTCACGGAACGTCAGCCACTCGTTCCCGTCCTGAACGATGGCCTCGATATCAGTACGCGCGGCGAGCACGCCTCCATTATCTCGCGGCCAAAAAATCCAAACGCCTGAATCGCGCACGTCAGAGGTCGTGAATTTTCCGCGTTGTGATGTGAGGTTCGCCGCTCGGTCGCCGATAATTCAGCTATTGGCGAGCGCGGGCATGGGACTTGCTCGGTTCGGTCACCAGCAAGACACGCGGAGGGCGCTATGAGTCTCGTACGACTTCTCGGCTTCACCACTCTCACCTGCGGATGCGTCGTTGGGCGCTACCGCGAGGTGGCGACCAGCCGCGAAGTGATTTACGTCGAAGAGAAGGGCAAAGGCTGCGGTAGCCACGGTCACCGGCGGAACCATACGATCGCCGCCGCAACGCGTCCAGCTCCCGAGGCGTCGCTCGCGCTCACCAGAGCATCTTGAAGCCTGGCCGAAAGGCTAGGCTGTTTGGATTCAGCCACAACGACTGTGGCTCTATTGCGTCAGTTCGATAGCCCTCTATCGTACGGTGCCCATGCGTCCGAAAAGACTGGGGCATGGCAATTCTGAGAAAGCCTTACAAGATCGTCAATGGTGCTCGGGATTCGCACGGAATCTTTCACCTGGGCGATTGCCTTGAAGTCCTCGCACAGCTCCCAGCTCAAAGTGTCGACGTGATTGTGACGTCCCCACCCTACAACATGGGTATTCGATACAACACGTACAAAGACACGCTGAGCCAGGCGGACTATCTCGCGTGGACTGGCGACTGGATTGCCGCCGCGGCAAGGGTCATGAAGCCGGATGGGTCGCTATTCCTCAACGTGGGCACTCGCCCTTCCGACCCCTGGACGGCACTCGATGTGGCCCAGGCCGCTCGCACCCACCTGAAGCTCCAGAACATCATTCACTGGGTCAAATCGATCGCGATCGACCGGGCGTCAACCGGCGCAGGCGCAGGGTTATCTCGCGACCTCGCAGTCGGCCACTACAAGCCCATCAACAGTGAACGCTACATCAACGACTGCCACGAATTCGTATTCCACTTCACCCCGAACGGCGCGACGTCGCTCGATCGTCTCGCACTAGGCGTGCCCTATCAGGACCCCTCAAACATCGCTCGCTGGCGGTCAGCCGGTTCCGGCGTTCGCTGCCGTGGCAATACCTGGTTTATCCCCTACGAGACGATTCAACGCCGCGACCGAGACCGGCCACATCCGGCAACATTTCCGTCGAGGCTGCCCGAGCAATGCATACGCCTCCACGGCCTCGCCAGGACTCAGGTCGTGATGGATCCGTTTACGGGACTTGGCAGCACTGCGGTCGCCTGCGCACGACTCGGGGTGAATTTCATCGGGGCCGATATCGACCAACACTACCTGGCCGAAGCCGCAGATCGAATGGAAGCGGCGAGTCTGTCACGGGCCGTGCCCGAGACGGGCAGAGCACGGATGAAGAAGGTTACGGCTACTTCGGCGTCGCGGCAGCGGGCTTCGGCGTCTTGAGGACGTACTCCTTCCGCGAGAACACCGCCAGTTCCTTCCTGACAATCTTCACGTCGACCTTCCTTCGACGACGAGTGGCGTCCGGGTTGCTCGAATAGTAACCGAGCACGTAGTAGTCGCTGCTGGCGTTGTCGATTTCCTTCAACGCCTTGTCGAAGTTATTCATATTAATTACAGCAATCCCACCGGTCTCTTCCGCCAGCATGCGCATGCTGTTCTGCGACTTCCGCACGTAGTTGCCCCACTCAGTCGGATCGACCTGCTCGTCGATGTCGACGCCGGCCACCAAACCGCGTGGATCGATCGTGTAGATCGTCGTATTGGCTCTATTGGCGGCACGCGTAATCTCAGCCAATTCGTACGCCAGATCGGCGTCGGTGAACGTCTCACCCTGCATCTGCCGCTGCGCGCCCGGGCCCGTGACGCGATTGCCCGAGTCATCCCTGTTGGCCATCGCGTTAATGTCGTTTTGGAGAAACGACCCATCGCCGAGGCCGAACCGAGAATTCTGAAACGGGTTCAAGTCGTATCCTTCCGTCACCCAAACGATAGCTTTGCGGCGGTTATGCACCTTCTCGAGGTTGCCGAGGGCTTCCGCCATCGTGGAAAAAGACACATGCGCGTTGTGCCGCAGTTCGGCTGGCCCTCCGGAGCCGCTGGCCTGTTGAATGATCTCACTCGGCTTGAGACCACTCCCGGCGATCTTGTTGATCGCCTCATCCAGCCGCTTACGGTCGTAGGTCATATCGATTGAAATCGACGACGGACCACTGGAGACGATGCCGAACAAATCGCCTTCGTGAACCAGCGTGCGTCCGATCTTCTTGAACAACTCTCGAACGCGACCTGAACTCTGAAACTGCAAATGCAGATCGTCGACGAAGAACAGGAAGATGCGGCCTGAGGTATCGGTGACCCTGCGGACGGGCGGGAGAATGATGCCTTCAGGGGGCGGCGGCGGTGGCGCCTCCAGCAGGTTCGTGACGCGCCCGCCGTGGCTCATCGTCATGGACGCGATTTCCTGTTTGAC
>JBEBGG010000221.1:0-5071 GCA_040081555.1 Vicinamibacterales bacterium | reverse complement strand
AGCCGTTTGCCGTCTTTCACATCGTAGGCGTCGATGAACCCGCGCGTGGCATGGTCGCCGCCGGCGACGCCCAGAATCACGGCGTTCTTCACGACGATGGGTGCCATGGTGATCGAGTAGCCGTTCTTGGGCTCTTCAACCTGGACATCGAAGATGACCGCGCCCGTCTTGCGGTCGAGGGCCACCAGATGGGCATCGAGCGTGCCGAGGTACAGCCGATCGCCCAGAATAGCGAGGCCGCGATTGACGAGCCCGCAGCACGCGCGCAGCAGGTCGGGGAGCACCCGCCGGTAGCGCCAGATCGGGCGGCCGGTGCGCGCGTCGAGGGCATACACGTTGTTGGCCGTGGCCGTGATGTACATGACGCCATCGGCCACGATGGGCGTTGTCTCGAACCCGCGGCCGGGCGCCGGCAGCTCGGTCTGGAACAGCCACTGGGGCGTCAACGTGTTCACGTTCTTGGGCGTGATCATGTTGAGCGGGCTGTGGCGCTGCGCCGAGTAGTTGCCGCCGAACATCAGCCACTTGGTCGGGTCTTTCAGACCATCGTGCAGTTCCTGTGGCGTCACGGGTGCCGGGGCAGCGGGTTGCTGGGCACGCCCGGTCAGGGAGGCCAGCAGGATGATTCCGATGAACGTTGCGATAGGTCTCACGGGGTCTCGAAACATGGAATTTGATCCCTCACGATAGTGAACAGGGCTAGCGCTGGGACGGGGTCCGGCAGCAGCAATGCGGTGTGATTCTACCCGTGCCGGCCCACCCCGACACGGACAAACAACTTACTTGCCTGCACCCGACTGTCCCGGCTTGCCGTAGAGGTCCCGCAGCTTCTGATCGAGGCGGTCAAGGAGCGCCTTCTGGTTTGGATACCAGTATTCGAGATGGCAGTTCTCGCAGGCCTCGTCGAGGTCGTTGCTGACGTCCCACAATGCTTTGACGTCGCGTCGCTTGACGACATCGAGCGCCTGCAGGCCGACGTTGCGAAGCGCCTCGATCTTGGCGATCCACAACACGGGGTCCTTGTCGACCTTCTCCTGGATTTGCGCTGGCGATAGTTCAATAGGCTCGGGCCCGGTGCTGTTGTTGAGGTCGCCTGGCGGCGCGAACGGCCGCTTAATCCGGAGCAGGTAGGCCCCTTCGACCATCGCCGTGGCACCAATCCGAATCTTGTCCCAGTCCTCTTCGGTCGTCGGCACCGTCTCGACACTCGCCTTCCCGGTGTTGACGCTGCTGACTGCGTCGAAGAGATTGTCGGCGAGCGGATCGAGCAGGTCGTACATCAGCTCCTTCACCGATACGACCGGCTTCATGTCAGCGTACAGATTCGCTGCGCTCGGAGCAGGCAGCCCCTGCTCGGCATCGCCGGTCTTCGGAGCGGGGGTCTGCGGCGTGCCACATGCAGCCATGAGCGCGATGGCCAAGAACGCGACGGACACGGTCGCGCGACGTGGAACAGGACTCATCATCGAAACCTCCAGCGGGACGGTGCGATGGCACACCGCCAAGACGGGCGATAGCGTACCACTTCCAAAGAAGGACGGCGGCGCTGGACTATAATCACGCGCGCCTTTTTTTTCCGTAGGATCTTGCACCAAGGAGACTTTTGCCATGAAACGTATTCTCGTCACCGCCCTCCTCTGCGGCGTCGTCACGTTCCCCGCGTTTGCTGCCTTGAAACAAGGCGAGAAGGCCCCTGACTTCTCGGCCAAGGCGTCGCTAGCAGGCCAGGAGTTTACGTTTTCGCTGAAAGACGCGCTCAAGAAGGGACCGGTCGTGGTCTACTTCTACCCCGCCGCGTTCACCGGCGGCTGCAACCTCCAGGCGCATACCTTCGCCGTGAACAAGGAAAAGTTCGACGCTCTCGGCGCCAGCATCATCGGCGTCTCGGCCGACAGCATCGGCAAGCTCAACGCCTTTTCGGCCGACCCGGCCTATTGCGCTGGCAAGATTGCCGTCGCCTCGGATCCGGATCAGTCGATCGCCAAGTCCTACAATCTGACATCGGTCAATCTCAAGGCGGGCAGCATCAAGGACTCGCGCGGCGACATCGTCGATCACGAGCTGACCGAGCGGACGACCTTCATCATCACACCCGACTACAAGGTCGCCGCAGCGTTCTCGAGCAACGAAGACAAGATCAGTCCGGCCGAACACGTGGCGCGTTCGCTCGCCGCGCTGGAGCAGGTCACCAAGTCGAAGTCGACAAAGCCGTAGCAGTCTCCTGTTCGCGCTCGGCGCCAAAGGGTGCTCGCCCATCGCGGCTCCCTTCGGCGTCCGTCAGCGAGTCGTCGCAATGTCTGACGGCGACGAAATGTTTCGGCCGTGAAGACAAGAAGGCCGCCGATGTCATCGGCGGCCTTCTTGTGTTTCAAGCGTTTGATTGTCGTCGGGCGACTGCGTGATCTCTTCAAACAAAGAAAGTTGTCGATCGCCGTCTACTTGTCAGGAATGCGCGTCGTCTGCTGTGCGACGATGCGCCAGGCGCCGCCGGTCATGGCCCAGTTGGTCAGGAACAGGTGCCGTGAGGGCGCGCCGGTCCCCGCTTTCAGCTCGTAGCAGACACTGACGACGCCGCTCGCCTCCAACGCACGAACGCGCGCCGTGTCACACGGCGTCAGCGATGCGAAGCGGAGCGTGCCGGCCCTGAACGGCGCCAGAAACTCCTGCTTGGTCTGGATGCGCGCGTCGCTGTGGACGTACACCAGATCGTCGGCGTAGAGCGCGTCGAGCGCCTTCAGGTCGACAGCGACGATCGCCGTGCGCCAGGTTTCCTGCAGCTTCTGGATATCGGCCGGCGAGGCCGCCTGCAGGCGACGCACGCCGGCAGCCGTTGTGAGACACAAAGCGAGCGCACCCGCCAGAATCCGTCGCGACATAACACCTCTCATCCGTATAGCCTCCTGTCGACTGTGTCTAGTTCGCCAGCGGGTCCGGTCGCACCTGCACGTGGACGATCGTCCCCCGCCCCGTCTCGGTGAATCGGCTGGGGTCGCCGCCGTAGTCCAGCCAGACCCCACGGCCCTTCCACCCGGCCTTGGGATCGTCGATACGCCCATCGATGCCGCGATGGTACATCCCCATCGGGTAGGGCACGCGAATGACGAGGAAGCGTTCGGTTGCCGGATTGAAGACGACCAGCGCGTCAGAGTTCGCACCGGTGAGGACCACCGTGTCCCGGCCCAGCCCCAGCGTGTCGTGCTGGTCCACGAAGATCGAGTAGTGGAAGTCGGCGCTGCCGATGTCCGCGCCGGCCCCCGCCGGTTTGGGTCCGGGTGTCACCCAGTAGGTGAACCGCTCCGTGGCCGGATCGAGCCGTCCGAGGTGACCGCTCGCAGTCCCGAACCAGATCTTTCCGTCGGTCGAGGCGTCGATGCCGAGCGGGCTGCGGGCCGGGGCCGGTAGCGGATAGCTCTTGAAGCGCGACGTCGTCGGGTTGAAGGCGATGATCAGATTCTGGCCCGCGAAGGTCACGTTGTCGGGGGCACCGGTCTGCCCGATGTAGGTGTTGGTGCGCCAGACGGTGCCGTCCTTCGGGTTCACGGTGATGCCGTAGCCGCCGCCGCCAACCGATCGTCCAGACTGCGGATCGATGCTCACAAATGCGCGCTGCGCGCGCATCGCGGTCTCGCGCGGGTGTTGCGGATCGAACTTGGCCGGGTCGAACATCCCGAGCGCCACCGAATCGCCGCTCGTCCACAACCGCCCCATGTCGTCGAACTGCAGGTGGTTGGTACCGTAGGCCGTTTCGATGGTCGTGAACGTCTCTTTGGCGGTGTCGAAGGAGACGAGCTGCCGGTGGTGCGTGCCCTCATCCCACGCGGCCATCGCGGCCGGCGGCGTGCCGGACGGCGCCTGGACGTTGACCACGACATCTCGCGCCCACGGCGCGGAGTCCTCCGGTCGCTCGCGGCGGGTCTGCACGGCAATCCACACCTTCCCCCGGTCGTCCATGATCGGCACGTGCGGGTTGCCGGGATTGTTGTAGACGACCGCGTCGGGTCTGGTCGTCGGCTGGGGTGGCAGTACGTTGGTCGTAGGAACCTTGAAGGACGCGACGCGGTGCGTCTTCGGATCGAGGCTCCATAGTTCGTCGTGCCCGAAATCCACACCCCACACCTTGCCGTACGGGTACAGCGTAGGTCGCCGCTTGTCGGTAGCGATCAGGTCGTGGACGTACGAATTCGTACCAGCCCATTCCCACTCGGTGACCACGACGTTGCGCTCAATCCCGACGGGCCGCGCCGGCACCGGCGGCAGGTCGCCCGCCGCGATGCGGGCCGTCCAGTCGGCGAGCGCCTTGGTGAAGTGCGCGCGCCCCAGCGTGTCGGCCGTGCGGCCCTCGAACGGCCGATCCTTCCACTCGTCTTCCCAGCCCGCGGTGCCCATTCGCTTGTGAAACACCGACGCGCCGAGCTGGTGGCACCGCATGCAGCCCAGCTTCACGTCCGTCATCCAGTGGGCCGCACCCTCGAACCCGGTGGGAACTTCGGCTGGCGCCGGCAGCCGGAAGAGTGAGAGCCAGTAACTCGAAGGGTAGATGCGCGCGGCCTCGGCCTGCGACCCCGCCGACGACGCCTGCAGCGCCAGTGCCTGGCCGCGGTTCGCAGACACCGGCGCGGAGTCGCGCAAACCGTACCCCCGTACCCAAACGCGGTAGGCGCCCTCTGGCAGATCAGGCACGACGAACCGGCCGCGGGCGTCGGTGACGACGATGCGACGGAACCGCGTGGGCAGGCTGTCGGTTTCCGCCACCACCCACACGCCGGCTTCCGCCGCGCGCGTGGCAGCGTTGGTGACCGTGCCCGTGATGCCAACATTCTGCGATGCCGCCGTCTGCGCCAGCGGGCGCGTCGACGTATAGAGGAGTATGCCCAGCAGGCATGCCAGCGTACCGGCGACAGCGGCCATAGGACGTATTGGCATGATGGTCGGACCTCCTCCAGCAGGCTCAGGCGCCGCGCGTGGGCCGCGGCCGGTCGATTATCCACGATTCGCGCCTGCCCGCGGCATCGCGCCGATGCCGCCACGAAGCGGACCCGACCGATGGGTGCGTTGGGTTGCAGTGGAGCCG
>JBEBGG010000220.1:0-5076 GCA_040081555.1 Vicinamibacterales bacterium | reverse complement strand
CGCGAGATTGCGGAAGCACACTTTGACGCCAATCTTGTCCTGCCTCGTCTGCTCGACATATGCAGCCGCTGAGAATCGCCCACGTCGCGCCAGTGGCCACCAGTGTGCCCCCGAAGAGGTCTGGGTCGGTGCAGTCGATGACCTCGCTCCTCACAGAGGGGTTGGTCGCTCGAGGTCATCACGTGACGCTCTTCGCCACCGGCGATTCGGTGACCTCGGCGACCCTCAGCTCGCTCTACCCGCGCGGCTACTGGCAAGACGCCGACATGTGGCCGTGGGAGCTGTACGAGATGCTGAACATGGCAGCGGCAGTGGAACGCGCCGCCGAGTTCGACATCATCCATTTCGAGGCGGGCTACTATCCGCTGTCGCTCGCGTTCACGCGCCTCTCGCCCACTCCGATTGTGCAGACCGTCCACCACGCGCCCACCGCGGCAGAGGTCGCGCTCTGGGCGCGGTACCCTGAGGCGCCGTTCATCGCCATCTCTGAGGAGCAGCGACGCTTACTCGCTGGCCTCAATGTCGCAGCCGTGGTGCTCCACAGCATCGACACCGATCGCTTCGTCTTCCGGGAAACGCCCGATGACTACCTCCTTTTTCTGGGCCGGTTCACCGAAGGCAAGGGCGTCCTGCAGGCAATTGAGGTGGCGAAGCGGGTGGGCCTGAAGCTGCAGCTGGTTGCTGCCGACGAGGCCTACTACCGCGAACATGTCGCGCCGCTGGTCGACGGTCACCAGGTCGTGTACTTCGGCGAGGCGGACTTCGACACCAAAGTGCGTCTGTATGGTGGCGCGCGGGCGCTGCTCTACCCGGTGCAGACCGGCGAACCGTTCGGACTGGTGCTCGCCGAAGCCATGACATGCGGCACGCCGGTCGCGGCGCTGGATCGTGGCGCGGTCCGCGAAGTGGTCGAGGACGGTGTCACCGGCATCATTTTTGAGGACGCCGATGCCATGGCAACAGGGTTGGGTCGTGTCCTGGCACTGGACCGCCGGCGTGTCCACCAACGGGCCATGGCTCGCTTTGCGGTTTCGCGCATGGTCGACGGCTACGTCGCGGCCTACCACGCCATCCTTTCCTCAACTCGGGCCAACAGCCCGCCCCACCACAGCGCACGGCGATGAGCACCTCGATGATTGGCTGCCACGTGCTGGCGGTGTTCGCGCACCCCGACGACGAATCCCTCGCCTGCGGGGGCACGTTGGCTCGACTCGCTGACGCCGGCGCCGAAGTCACGCTGATGTGCGCGTCGCACGGCGAACGCGGTGGTGCGTTGGGTCCGGTGCGAGACGACGCCTTGGGTCGTCAACGGTCTGTGGAGATTCAGCGCGCCGCGGAAGTGCTCGGCATCAGACGCCTCTTCGTCTGGGATCATCCAGACGGCGAACTACGGTGGGCCGGCGTGCCTGAATTTCACGCCGACCTGGTGCTCTTCATGCGACGGCACCGCCCAGACGCGGTCATCACGTTTGGCAACGACGGCTTGTACTGGCACCTCGATCACGTCGGCGTCCACGAGCGGACGACCGCCGCGGTCATGTCGCTCGGCGCCGACGCCCCGCCGCTCTACTACACCACGATGGCGCGCGGCGTGATGCCTGCATTTGTGCACGCGGCGCAGCAGCGCGGCTGGACGGCGCCATTGAAGGGGTTCTGGAGCCTGGTGCCAGAGGGTTTCGGCATCGCTGCCGAACCACCGACGATGACACTCGACGTCGGCGACTGGGTCGCGCGCAAGATGGCCGCGCTTGGTTGTCATCGCAGCCAGATGGGCGACGCGCCCCATCCGTTCGAGTTTATTGACGAGGCCGACGCTCGGCGCTTACTTGGCATGGAGTACTTTCACCGGGCCGATATTCCGACTCGGGGTGCATCGGTGCTGGAAACGTTATGAACATTCACACTCTCGACATTCTTCGCTGCCCCTTCTGCGGCGGGCGCCTCGAACTCGTCACGTCGATGTTCCACCGTTCAATCTCCGACGAGATCCACGACGGCATCCTAGGCTGCCACTGCTGTATCTTTCCGGTCGTCGACGGCATACCGGTGCTGCACTTGCGACCAGACGCCGTCACCGCCCGTGACCACGTCGCCGCTGGGCAGCCCGCCCTGGCGCTCCGCACCATGGTCGGGCTCGACGACGATGCAGAGGCCGAGGAGTTCGAGTCGGCCATCGCGCGCGAGTCGGCCACCTACAAGGAGATCGTCGAGTCGCTCGGTCCGGGTTTCGAAGGCGGATATTTTCTCTACCGCTTCTCCGACCCGACGTTCATCGTCGCAAACGCCGTCGTACGAGCGGTTGCCGGCACGGTGCTCAGAGGAACGCGTCGAGCGATCGACATCTGCGGCGGTTCGGGCCATCTGACGCGGTCGTTGATCGACCTGTCGACGCCCGCGCCGGTGCTCGCCGATCTGTTCTTTTCGAAGGTCTGGTTGGCCCGGCGATTTACAGCGCCAGGCTGCGAACCCGTCTGCTGCGATGGCAATTCACCGATGCCGTTCGCGCGTGGCGCCTTCGGCTACGCGATGTGCTCTGATGCGTTCCAGTACATCTGGACCAAGCGATTGTTTGTCGGCGAGATGGCCCGGCTGGTAGACGGCGTAGTCCCTGGCGCAGTGGTGATCAACCACGCCCACAATCAGCTGAAATGGAGCCCGTCCCATGGCCAGCCACTCTCGCCGGCCGGATATGCCGACCTCTTCGAGACGCTCCCGATGCGTCAGTTCGGAGAAACAGGCCTCTTCTCCGATGTGGTTCGCGACGGCGCGGTGGACCTCGGGCGCGCCGACCCGGAGTCCGCGCTCGATCACGATCCCGCACTGACGCTGGTGGCCTCCGCAGACTCGGCGGTCTATCGCCGCCACCCTCAGACAGCCGCGGCGACATCCGGGGAGTTCCGCATCAATCCCCTCTACGCGATCACTGACACGGGCGACAGCATGACACTGACGCTCACGTTTCCTGATGCGGCGTACGAAGACGAGTACGGGGCGTGCCGTCAATATCTCCCTGACACGGCCACGGTCCTCGCCGCCGACCTGGAGACCCTGCAGAGCGGTGGCGCTCCAGGCCCGCTCGCCGACCTCATCCGCCGCAGGGTCATCGTCGAGCTGCCGCGACAGTACTACTGAACCAGTCTCGAGCCGAGGACTCCTGATTCCTGGGTCCGTCGTCACAGGGCGGCACGGTGGAACCCTTGAACCGATCATTACGCTGAGTTGCGTGACGATTACGTAGAATGACGTTATGGAGAACCCGTTCGTCTACGGCGAGATCGTGCCAGCGGTGGCGTTCGCCGACCGCGTGCAGGAGTTGCACCGCCTGGTCGAGGACCTGGACAATGCCCAGAAGATCTTTCTGATCTCGCCGCGGCGCTACGGAAAGTCGTCGCTGATTCAGCGGGCGTTGTCGGTCATGGCACGGCGAGGGGCGCTGACTGTCGAAGTCACCGTAGCCAGCTTCAGTTCGTACGTGGCGTTTCTCGAAGGTTATTCACGTGCCTTGTTGGCCGCTGAATCGAAGTGGGATCGCGCCCGCTCGTGGTTGAGTGAGTCGATTCGATCGACCCGCCCGGAGATCCGCTATGAGCCTGACGGCGCTGCCCTCTCACCGGGATCGCTCAGCGTGTCGTTTCCAACGGTCCGCACCGAACGCGATACCGCACGCCTCGCCCAGGAAGTGTTCGCGTTGCCAGGCAAGCTGGCCGAAGCGCGAAAGCGCACCGTTGTCGTCGCGCTCGACGAGTTTCAGGCCATTGCCGGCTTCAACGGCGGATCGGTCGAGCATGCCCTGCGCGCGGCGGTCCAACAGCAGCGCAGCGTCGGCTACATCTTCGCCGGATCCGAGCCGAGCCTGATGGAGCAGATGCTCACGCCGAAGCGGCCGTTCTACAAGGCTGGGCCAGTGATGCGCCTCGAGCGGATTCCGGAGGACGAATTCGCCGCGTTCCTCGAAAGGCGTTTCGCGAAATCTGGCATCAGGCCGGAGGAGGGCCTCGGGGCCGCAATTGTTGAACTGGCTGGCAATCTACCGTACGACGTGCAACGACTCGCGCACGAAACCTGGGACGAGGTGCGGCGAGGGGCACGCCGCCGGGCCACACTCGACGATCTGCATCAGGCCCTGAAGCGCCTCCTGGCCGAGCAACACACCATGTTCGAATCGTTGTGGCAGCGATTGACTCTGCCACAACGGAGCGTGCTCCGCGCCGTCGTCCTCGATGGGCGCGATCTGCTCTCAGCCGACGTCCGTGGCCGTCACCGACTCGGCGGCCCCTCGAGCGTGCAAACCGCGCTCGCGGCGCTGACCAGAGACGATGTGATCAGCCGCGAAGGCAACCGCTACACGGTTGTGGATTCGCTGCTGCGGGAGTGGGTGGCGCGCCATACGTTCTGATGGCAGCCTACGAGACCCGCTTGGAGGACCGCGCAATCGCCAGCGTCAGGATGCCGATTCCCCACGCCGTCAGAGCCAGCACCTGGGGCCAGAGCGCTTCGAGCCCAACCCCCTTCAGAAAGACCGCCCGCAAGATCACCAGGAAATAGCGTAGCGGAATCAGATACGTGAATGTCTGCACCACGACCGGCATGTTTTCGATCGGAAACACGAAGCCGGACAACAGCACCATTGGCATCAGGAAGAAGAACGTCGTGGTCATCATCGCCTGCTGCTGCGTCGAGGAAATCGTCGAGACAAAGAGGCCGAGACCAAGCGTCGTCATCAGGTAAATCACCGTCATGGCGAGCAGCAGCACAACGCTGCCTCGTAACGGCACTTCGAACCAGAACACGGCGACCGACAGCACCAGCAGCACGTCGACGAGCCCGATGAGGCCATAAGGGACGAGTTTGCCGACGATCAACTCGGTGCGCGTGAGCGGTGTCACGTTCAATTGTTCGAGCGTGCCGAGCTCTCGCTCTCGAACGATGCCCATGGACGACAGATTCGTGGTCACGACCAGCAGCAGAAGCGCGACGATGCCCGGGATCATGAAATCTCGACTCTCGAGCCGTGGATTGAACCAGACACGGACCCGGGGCTCGATCGCGCCCAGTCTCGGCTGATTGGCCGGTGCC
>JBEBGG010000072.1:0-18158 GCA_040081555.1 Vicinamibacterales bacterium | reverse complement strand
GGTGACCCACGAGGCCGAGGTTGCCGCCTACGCGCATCGGTCGATCATGATCCGCGATGGCCAGGTCGAGAACGATGTGCGGAGAGCCGCGTAAAGACCGTCGGCGCCGGCCTTGCCTCAATGTGTCATCGCATAGAGCAGTACGTTGACGCCGACGGCGTAGCCCGGTACTGAAAATTCCAGAAAGTAGCTGCGGTTGTCTCCTTCGCGTTCGAAGGCGTCTCCGAAATCGGTGTTGTGCGTGATGAAGATCATCACGCGTCGGTGTTCGTCAAGAATCGCTCGCGCATGTGGCGTGGCGCTGTCCGCGCCGCGCTCTGATGTCTGTCCACCTGGGCCACCCCAGAAGTTGATTGAGGGAATCTGTGGCAGCCTGCTTACCGACATCTGCGTGTGAAAGATCGGATGGTCAGGCGGCAGGTCGACGATGGGGTAGGTGCTGCGCGGCAGTACCGCGCGCAACTGTGCGTCGAAGAGAGCCCAGGCGCGGCTGCCCCAGAAATCATCCGCCCAGAGAAATCCGCCTCGTCGCAGGTAGTCGCGCAGGTTCGCCACTTCGATCTGGTCGAGCGCGATCGTGCCCACCTCCGTCATCATGATGAACGGGCAACGCGAGAGCGTGTCCGCGTCATGCAAGCTGACGAGCAGGTGCTTCGGCGTGTCGTTTCCGTCCATGCCGACAGACGTTTTGGTCAGTTCAGCCAGCCGAATCGACAAGTTCTCGTCGGCACGGGGGAAGTCGACGCTCCAACTGCTGCCGTCGCCATTGGGCGCCCGCCGGAAAACGACACGGCAGAACTGAAAGGTGCCGTCGAAGTCCTCGAGCGTCGCATAGCGGTACTGGCGCTGAGCGGGGCTGCTGCCTTGCCGGCCGCGTTGTGCGAACGCGGCTGACACCACCACTAGCGCGAGTACGCTCGCGAGACCGGCGTGCCATCGCATGCGGCCAAGTCTAGCCTCAGTTTCCACAACTGGAGCTATGATGCGGAACGATGCGTGTGCGTTTTTGGGGCGTCCGTGGCTCAGTGCCCTGGGCCACCGCCGAGTCGATCGGTCATGGCTGCAACACACCGTGCATTGAGGTGCGAGACGACGCAACTGGAGCGTTACTCGTGCTGGATGCTGGCTCAGGTATCGTCGGCCTCGGTCATGCGCTCGGTGGCGCACCGCATCCGGTGCCGATTCTGTTCACCCACTATCACTGGGATCACACGCAGGGCCTGCCCTTCTTTGCCCCGTTCTATGAGCCGGGCTGGGCGCCGTCGATCTGGGCGCCGATGCTCGACGGGGTCTCGCGCGAGTGGGTGGAGACGATCTTCGAATCGCCGTATTTTCCCGTGCCATTTGTCCAGTTGCCGAACCGGCCCACCGTGACGCTGGTCCATCCGGGTACGCTGGAGGTCGGTGGTTTTCGAGTGAGCGTCCAGCCGCTGACCCACCCAGGTGGTGCTTTCGCGTATCGCATCCACAGCAGTCAGGGCGACCTCGTCTACGCCACCGATCATGAGTTCGGCGATGCGGCGGTCGACGCGGCGCTGCTCGAGTTTTCGGCTGACGCGGCGGCGCTCATTTCGGATGCGCACTTCACGCCGGAGGAATTGGCGCACCACCGCGGCTGGGGACACGCCAGTTGGCGTCAGGTCGCGGAGTTCGCCAAGCGTGCGCGGGCTGGGCGCCTGTGGTTGTTTCATCACAAGCCGGGACGGACCGATGACGAGGTCGTCGCGATCCAGGAGGAAGCCCGGCACGTCTATGGTCCGACGACGGCGGCGCGCGAAGGCGTGTCGTTCGAGATCTGAACCCCGGATAATCTGACGCGTGCGAAAGCCACTTGCTGGACTGCTGGTCGGCCTGGCCTCAGCCCTCCTCGTGCTCGTGTCTGACGGGCTGCTCGGACGGGCGCTCGCCGATCGCAATCCCTTCCAGGCGATCGAGCTCAAGACCTACGACTGGCGTCTGTCTCGCACGGCGCAGCCGGCGACGGCACGCAAGGATATTGCGCTGGTCGAGATCGACGAATACTCGTTGAAGAATCTCGAACCGCAAACCGGGCGCTGGCCGTGGCCACGCATGGTCCATTCCATGCTGATCGATTTTCTTGCCCGTGGTCCAGCGAAGGTGATTGTCTACGACGTGGTCTTTGCCGGTGCTGACGAGCGCAAGTCGTTTGAAGCCGGCGGCACGACCATCTCAGGCACAGAGTCAGACGAGATGCTGGCGGCCTCGGTCACGAAGGCTGGCACCGTCATTCTTCCAGTCGACGCCACCTACGAGAGCGAGACCAAAGAGGCAAAGACCGCGGTCGCCGACCAGGGATTTGCGGTCGACTTATCCGGTTTCGTCGAACGGACGCAGGTGTTTCCGCCATTCGGCAAGCTGGCAGGCGCCGCCACTCTCGTCGCGCACAACCTCGCGATCTTTGACCCTGACGGTCCACTGCGCCACAGTGTCCCGTTTG
This sequence comes from Vicinamibacterales bacterium, assembly GCA_040081555.1. Taxonomy (GTDB): domain Bacteria; phylum Acidobacteriota; class Vicinamibacteria; order Vicinamibacterales; family CAVVIG01; genus CADEEX01. Next base: position 15,700 of record JBEBGG010000072.1, on the reverse strand, counting down.
TGAGGACGGGGCGCACCGCGATCCCCTCCCTCGGGGTGGCCGCCGCAATCCGTGCGGGTGAGACGCCGCCTTCCGCGGTTTACATCGACGGCGACTGGTTGCGTATCGGCGATGCGGCGATGCCGTTGCAGCAACGACGGACCAGGAATGCCGACGGCGCAACCACGTACCAGTGGAGCCTGGTCAATTTTCGCGGCCCTGCCTTTCTGGACGACTTGACGACGCGACCGTATGCCAGCTATCGCGCATTCGACCTGATCAGCGCCGAGAATGCATTGCTCAACGACCAGAAACCGGAGATTGACCCGGCAGTCTTCAGGGGCAAGATCGTGTTTGTCGGTGCCACCGCGACGGCACTGTTTGACGCCTTCGAAACGCCATTTGCGCAAGGCAAGATGCCGGGCATGCAGGTGCACGCCTCGGTGGCCGACGATATCCTCTCGCACCGCTTTGTCGGACCGACCGGTCGCGGAGCTCGGTGGCTGACGGTGGCGGCCATGGGGCTAATGGTCGGTCTCGCCGCCACGACGCAGCCCGCATCGTGGGCCACGGCTGCCCTCCTGCTCAGCGTCGGCCTTCTGGGCTGGGGTTCGCTAGCGCTGTTTGCGAGAGGGACGTGGATCAATTTGTCGCAACCGATTCTGGCGTCGTCGCTGGCGCTGTTTGGCGGCGTCGCGTACCAGTTCTTCGTCGAGGGGCGCGAGAAGCGGAAGATGCAGCGGCTGTTTGGGCAGTACGTCTCGAAGGATGTCTTTGCCCGCTTGGTCGAGCATCCCGAGTTGGCGCGTTTGGGTGGCGAGCGCCGCGAGATGACGGTGCTGTTCTCCGACATCCGCGGCTTCACCACGGTGACCGAGCGCGGCCAGCCTGAGGACACGGTGCAAATGCTGAACGAGTACTTCACCAGGATGGTGGAGGTCGTGTTCAAGCACAAGGGCACTCTCGACAAGTTCGTCGGGGATATGGTGATGGCGCTGTTCAATGCGCCGCTCGACGATGCGGATCACGCCGAGCATGCCGTCCAGGCCGCACTCGAGATGATCGACGAACTGCAGAGATTGAACGCGCGGTGGAAGGCCGAGGGGCGTTTTGCCGAGCTGGACATCGGTATTGGTGTCAACACGGGGCCGATGATTGCCGGTAACATCGGTTCGGAAGCGATCATGAGTTACACCGTTATTGGCGATGCGGTGAACCTGGGGTCGCGGCTTGAATCCCTGAACAAGCAGTACGGCACACGGATCATCATTAGCGACGCGACCCGGAAGCAGTTGAGTGGCCGGTATAAATTCAAAGCGCTCGGTGACGTCGTTGTGAAGGGGAAGACGCAACCGGTCGAGATTTTCGAGGTCGTCGGCCGAGACGGTGGCACTGAGCCAGCCGCCACGACGCCGACAGCCTGAGAGGCACGCGACTTATGAAGCGAACGTTAATCACCCTGGTACTCGTGGCACTCACCGCGCCGGTATACGCGCAGATCGGCGGGATCGGCGGTGCCCTCAAGAAGGCACAGGCGTCGAAGCAGGTGTTCGACGACATGAACATCACCGAGGCGGAGGAGCGGCAGATTGGCGACGATGTGAGCGCCAAGATTCGGGACCGCTTTGGTGTGGTCCAGGATCCTGCGATTCACAAGTATGTGGCGCTCATCGGCACTGCCCTTGCCAAGCAGTCTGATCGGCCGGGCCTTGACTGGACCTTCGTCGTGCTGGATACGGACGGTGTCAATGCGTTTGCATCGCCCGGTGGCCTGGTGCACATCACGCGCGGCGCACTCGCACTGGCGAAGAACGAAGCCGAGGTGGCCGCTGTGCTCGGCCACGAGATCGGCCACGTGGCGCACAAGCACACCGTCAACGCGTTGAAAAAGGGGAAGGCGGTGCAGGCGGGCAGCAACGCCGCCGGCGGTGGTCGCTCAGGGTTCCTCAGCGAGTTCGCCAACCGTGCCTATTCAATGGTGCTGGAGAACAACTTCGATCGTGGCGACGAACTCGACGCCGACAAGGTTGGCGTGCAGCTCGGTCAGAAGGCCGGATACAACGCCAGCGCGCTCGGCGACTTTTTGGCCCGCATCGACGAACGGAACAAGGACGCGACCGAGAAGAACGGCATGTTCGCGGACCACCCGCAGACGAAGGAACGCATTGATAAGATCAAACAGATGGCCGGCGGCGCCAACGCCGCCGTGCTGGTGGAGCCGCGCTTCAAGCAGAACGTGAAGTATCCACCGATCGACATCACCAAGATTGCGACGGTGGCCGAGGGCGCGTCAGGGCTCACCGGTTCCACGAAAGAGGGGCCGAAGGAAGAGCCGAAGAAGAAGGGCTTCGGCATCGGCGGCTTGAAGCAGACCGTTGCGCCAGAGAAGCAGAGTGCCCAGGTGTCGGCCTCAGGCGGCGCCAGAGGACTTGGCGCCGATCGTGCCGCCAAGGGCGGACCGGTCAAGGCACTCGTCAAGGTCAACGTGTCGGCCGCTGAGGTCGATACCTTCAAGAAGGGGATCGTCTAGGCGTCCACCGCAGATTTCCGACCTTCGACGACTGACTAGATAGCGGCCCAATGCTGGGGCGCGACTTCGCGCAGGGCGCGACTTCGGTCCACGGTCCGTGGATCGAACGCGACGCGTTGAGGTTCGGCGTCCGGATTCGGCACCGGGATCGCCGAGAGTAACGCTGTCGTGTAGGGGTGTTGCGGGCGATCGAAGACCGCCGCCGTTGGGCCCATCTCGACAATGCGCCCGAGATGCATCACGGCGACACGGCTGCAGATGTGTTCGACCAGCCGCAGGTCGTGCGCGATGAACAGATACGTGAGCTTCAAGTCGCGCTGAAGGTCCATCAGCAGGTTCACGATTTGCGCCTGTACCGAAACGTCCAGCGCGGAAACGGGCTCGTCCAGCACGAGGAACGACGGATTGAGCGCTAGCGCGCGCGCCAGCCCGATGCGTTGCCGCTGACCGCCACTGAATTGATGCGGATAGTCTTCCAGCTGCGCCGGATCGAGGCCAACCCGTTCAAAGAGTTCCCTGACCCGTGCGCGCCTGGTCGCCGCATCGCCCACCCGATGGATGAGTAGCCCCTCCTCGACGGTCTCTCGTGCCTTCAGGCGCGGATTGAGCGACGAGTAGGGATCCTGAAACACGATCTGCATGTCCGCCCGCAACGCTCGAAGCGCTCGCGGCGGCAGCGCCAGCACGGGCTGGCCCTTGAACGTCACTGTGCCTGAGGTCGGTTCCATGAGGCGAAGGATGCACCGCCCGGTCGTCGTCTTGCCGCTGCCAGATTCGCCGACGAGGCCGAATGTTTCACCTTCCTCAATCGAGAAGCTCACATCGTCAACGGCCGTGACCGTGGTGCCGCGCCCAAGCAATCCTCTGTTACGGGTGAACTGCTTCACGAGATGGGAGACGTTCAGGAGCGGCATGAACGGCGGCTAGAGGCGGGCGGCTGGAGGCGTTGGTCCCGCCGGCTGAGCCGCTGACTCGAGGAGGAAGCACCGCGCGGAGTGGTGATCTGAGACTGCGTGGCTGCCCGGCACTCTCTGGCTGCAGGGGGCGAATCGGTCAGGGCAGCGTGGATGGAAGGCGCAGCCTGACGGCAGCGCACCGAGCCTCGGCACCGCGCCGTCAATCGCCTTCAGGCGGGTGCCTCGGTGGCCGCCTGGCATGGAGGCCAGCAGGCCGCGCGTATAGGGGTGTTGCGGGGCGCGAAAGATCTCGCGCACGGGCCCTTGCTCAACGATGCGCCCGGCGTACATCACAGCCACGCGATCGGCCGTCTGCGCAACGACGCCGAGGTCGTGGGTGACCAGCAGCAGCGACAGGTTCAGGGTCCGCTTCATTTCCCTCAGGAGGTCGAGAATCTCTGCCTGGATGGTGACGTCGAGGGCTGTGGTCGGTTCGTCGGCGACGACGAGTGCCGGCCTGCAGGCGATCGCGATGGCGATCATCACACGCTGGCGCATGCCGCCAGACAACTGATGGGGGTAGTCGTCGACGCGCGTGGCCGCGTCGGTGATCCGCACCGCTTCCAGCAGGCCAATCGCCTCGCCCCGGGCCGCGGCCTTCGTGGTGCGGCCGTGCACGAGCAATGCCTCGGCGATCTGGTGACCGATGGTGTAGACCGGGTTCAGCGCCGTCATCGGTTCCTGAAAGATCAGGGAAATCTCGGCGCCGCGCACCTCGCGCATTTCACGCTCCGGGAGTGACAGCAGATCCCGGCCCTTGAAGCGAATCTGCCCGCCGCTGATCCGGCCTGGCGGCTGGACGAGTCGCATAATCGACAGCGCCGTGACCGACTTGCCGCTGCCTGACTCTCCCACCAGTCCGAGGGTCTCGCCCTGGTGGATCTCGAAGCTGACCGTGTCGACCGCGGTCGCCTCACCGTGCCGAAGCGAGAACACCGTCGTCAGGTTAGCGACCTCGAGCAGCACGCTCATCGCGGCCTGCGGATCTCGACCATGACCCGGTCGTCAGGCAGCATTGGTGTCCCTGAATTCGCCAAATACGCTGCGCATGGCGTCGGCAATCTCGCCGACGGTCGCTTGTGCCTCAACGGCGGTAATGATGCGCGGCATCAGATTATCTGTGCCACGCGCGGCTGCCATGACTGCGTCGATGGCGTGCCTCCACGCCAGGTGGTCCCGCGACATCCGGACGGCGTTGACGCGAGTCACCTGCTGCCGTTCGAGCTCGGGATCGATCTCGAAAACCTCCGGGCCCGACGTCGCCCTATTGTTCTCGGTGAAGCGGTTGACGCCAACAACGACCTCGGTGCCGGCGTCGATGGCCTGTTGGGCGCGATACGCCGAGTCCTGAATGTCCCGCTGGATGATGCCGGCCTCAATGGCAGCCAACGTTCCCCCCACGGCGTCGATGCGCGCAATGATGGCTTCGGCACCGGCTTCGATCTCGTCGGTGAGGGCCTCGATCGCATACGAGCCGCCCACCGGATCCACCGTATTGGCGACGCCGGTCTCAGACGCGATGATCTGCTGCGTCCGGAGGGCAAGCCTGGCGGTGTCTGCTGTTGGCAGGCCCAGCGCTTCGTCGCGCCCGTTGCAGTGCAGCGACTGCGTGCCGCCAAGCACGGCGGCCATGGCCTGCACGGCGACGCGCACGATGTTGTTGTCAGGTTGTTGCGCAGTTAGTGTGCTGCCAGCGGTCTGGGTGTGGAAGCGCAACTGTTGAGCGCGAGGATTGGTGGCGCCAAACCTGTCGCGCATGATGCGCGCCCACAGCCGGCGCGCCGCACGGAACTTGGCGATCTCCTCGAGGAAGTGATTGTGAGCATTGAAGAAGAACGACAGCCGCTGTCCCAGTAGGTTCACGTCCAGCCCGGCGTCAATCGCCGACTGCACGTAAGCGATGCCGTGCGCGAACGTGAAGGCGATCTCTTGCACGGCGGTCGAACCCGCCTCGCGGATGTGATAGCCGCTGATCGAAATCGTATTCCACTGTGGCAGTTCACGCTCACAGAAGGCAAAGATGTCCGTGGCAATACGCAGTGATGCGCGTGGCGGAAAGATATAGGTGCCTCGGGCGACGTATTCCTTGAGGATGTCGTTTTGGATCGTGCCCGTCAGTTTCGCAAACGAGGCGCCCTGCCGACGTGCCACCGCGATGTAGAGCGACAGCAGGATGGCCGCCGTCGCATTGATTGTCATCGACGTCGAGACGCGGTCGAGGGGGATGCCGTCAAACAGTACCGCCATGTCTTCGATCGAGTCGATCGCGACGCCGACGCGGCCCACTTCACCCTGGGCGAGCGGGTGGTCGGAGTCGTAGCCCATCTGGGTTGGCAGATCGAAGGCGACGCTGAGGCCGCTCACACCCTGCGAGAGCAGGTAACGGTACCGGGCATTGGACTCTGCCGCTGTGCCGAACCCCGCATATTGGCGCATCGTCCACAGCCGCCCGCGGTACATCGTCGGCTGGATACCACGGGTGTAGGGGAACTCGCCTGGGAAATCAGAAACCGCCATCAGAAGTGAACAAGATTGTAGCGCGTGTGACACACAGAACGGCTGCAACTCCTTGACTCACTGGGGGCTTGCCCGTAGACTCGAAACACTTCACAGCAACGGTCTTGCACCGGCGACAGCGTTGCTCACGCGCGGGGAGGGAACGAGGATGGACGACGTCGTTAACCGGTTCGCTCGGGAACTGGCCGACGCGATCGCCGCCGCGGTCGCAGACAATCCACAGGTCGAAGCGTGCCGGGAGAAGGCGCGAGCGGCCGGCTTCGAGATGAAGGTCACTCTCGAGGCCGTGGTCGGTTTTGTCAATCGCTCACCCTCCCAGGGATTGGCAAAGGTCGTCGCACCAGGGCGCGCGTCAAGTGCGCGTCGTAGCTTCGACGTCACCGCGAACGACCGGCGTTTCCTCCGCTCCCTTCGGATCGCAGCTGACGAGACGGCCGAACCGGTCGAATAGTCCTCGCTATTTCGCCTTCGACTGTGCGGCGACTTTTGCCGCCGCGGCTGCGGCCGCTCCCGGGTCGCCAAGGTAGTAGTGCCGGATCGGCTTGAGGTGCATATCGAGCTCATAGACCAGCGGAATGCCGGTCGGGATGTTGAGCTTGATGATGTCCGCCTCTGACACCTCGTCGAGATATTTCACCAACGCCCGCAGACTGTTCCCGTGCGCGGTGATGAGGACGCGCTTGCCGCTCTGAATCGCCGGCGCAATCTGCTGATTCCAGTACGGCAGGAAGCGCGCCACGGTGTCCTTGAGCGATTCCGTGTTCGGCAACTCCGCCGGCGCGAGATCGTTGTAGCGCGGGTCGTGGCATGGGTGCCGCTGGTCGTCCCGGCTGAGCGATGGTGGAGGGATGTCGTAGCTGCGTCGCCAGATTTCCACCTGCGCATCCCCGTGCTTGGCAGCCGTCTCGGCCTTGTTAAGCCCCTGCAGGCTGCCGTAGTGCCGTTCGTTCAGGCGCCAGCTCTTCTCGACAGGAATCCACAGCTGATCCAGCTCGTCGAGCGCGATCCACAACGTGCGAATCGCACGCTTCAGAACGGACGTGTACGCGAGGTCGAACCGGTAGCCGCCTTCTTTGAGCAGTCGCCCCGCCTCCATGGCTTCTGCGCGTCCCTGGTCGGCGAGGTCGACGTCCGTCCAGCCGGTGAAGCGATTTTCCTGGTTCCACGTGCTGAAGCCGTGGCGCAACAGGACCAGTGTGAATGTGGTGACCTGGTGATCTGGTGATGTGGTCATTTGCTGAGTGCACGAATGGCGGCACGGCCCGCGTATCTCGCGGCCGAGCCCAGTTCTTCTTCGATGCGCAGTAGCTGGTTGTACTTGGCGGTGCGGTCGCTGCGACTCGCTGAGCCCGTCTTGATCTGTCCCGCACCGGTGCCGACCGCCATATCCGCGATCGTCGAGTCTTCGGTCTCGCCGGAGCGGTGCGACATGATTGTCGCGTAGTGCGCGTCACGCGCCATCGCCATGGCGTCGAGTGTTTCGGTGACCGTGCCGATCTGATTCAGCTTCACCAGCAACGCATTGCCCACACCGTCGTCGATGCCACGTCGCAGGATCTCCGGGTTGGTCACAAACACATCGTCGCCGACCAGCTGCGTGCGGCTGCCGATGGCCGAGGTCAGCATCTTCCAGCCATCCCAGTCGCCTTCGGCCACGCCGTCCTCGATCGAGATGATGGGATACTCGCGTACCCACTCTTCATACAGGCGCACCATCCCTTCGGAGGTGCGTTCGGGCTCGCCCGACTTCTTGAAGACGTAGCGGCCGTTGCCCGCCCAGAGTTCACTCGAGGCGACATCGAGGGCCAGGTAAATGTCGCTGCCTGCCTTCAGACCGACTTTGTGGACCGCCTCGAGCACGACTTCGAGCGCTTCGCGGTTGGACTTCAGATTCGGGGCAAAGCCGCCCTCGTCACCGACACCAGTCGACTGGCCGCGGCTTTTCAGGATTGCGCGCAGGGCGTGGAAGATTTCGGCGCCGATGCGCAGTGCCTCCGCAAATGACGGCGCGCCGACGGGCATCACCATGAACTCCTGGAAGTCGACGCTCGAATCCGCGTGCGCGCCGCCGTTCAGGATGTTCATCATCGGCACTGGCAACGTGAAATGCGTATTCGAACACAGGTGCCCGATGTGTTTGTAGAGCGGTTCGTGGTGGGTCACCGATTCGGCGCGTAACGCAGCCATCGAGACGCCAAGCAGCGCGTTGGCGCCGAGCCGGCTCTTGGTGGCAGTGCCGTCGAGCGCGATCATCGCGTCGTCCAGCGCCCGCTGCGTGAACTCGTGTCCTTCGAGCATCGTCGCAATTTCGCCGTTGACGTTGCCGACCGCCTTGCGGACGCCCTTACCCAGATAGCGGCTCTTGTCGCCGTCGCGTAGTTCCAGCGCTTCGCGCTCACCGGTCGACGCGCCCGACGGGACGGCCGCGCGTCCGCACGCACCGCCGGCAAGCGTGACGTCCACTTCAACCGTGGGATTGCCTCGCGAGTCGAGAATCTCGCGTCCATGCACTTTGGAGATTTTCACGTCTGATCCTTGTAGCGCTCCAGGTTTGAATTCTAGGCGCTGGCTAGGGTTTAGGTATCACCGTTATCGGCGGCGCGCTCCCGGTCAAGTGCCGCCTCGTTGAGTTCGGTTACAAATGGTTCATCGTCGGTTGTCACGACGACGATGCCGGACTCGGTCACGGTGTGCCGGCGCCGGTCTTCCTCCAGATTGATACCGATCTGCGCACCGCGCGGGATGATGACGTCGCGGTCGATGATGGCGCGGCGGATTCGGGCGTGGCGCCCGACCCTGACGCCAGGCATCAGCATGGACTGTTCAATCTGGCAGAAGCTGTGGACCCGCACGTTCGGACAGAGCACACTGCCGATCACAGTGCTGCCGGAAATGATGCAGCCGGGCGAGATGATCGAGTCCAACGCCTGGCCGCAGCGTCGACCTTCTTCCGCAAAGACAAACTTGGCTGGAGGCGCCTGTGGCTGGTGCGTTCGCAGCGGCCACTCCGGGTCGTAGAGGTTGAACTCGGGGGTGACATGGCACAGGTCCATGTTGGCCTCGTAGTAGGCGTCCAGTGTCCCGATGTCGCGCCAGTATTTCGACGCCTTCTTGTTCTCGTCTGAAAAGCGATAGGCGAATACCGGCACGTCGTGAATCAAGGCCGGGATGATGTCTTTGCCGAAGTCATGGTGGGACGCCTGCGAAGCGTCCGATTCAAGCGCGTCGACCAGCACCTCGGTATTGAAGATGTAGATGCCCATCGATGCCAGCGCGAAGTCAGGGGACCCAGGGATGGGCGCTGGACGGGGCGGCTTCTCTTCGAAGCCGGTGACCTGGCTATTGTCGTTGACGGCGACAATACCGAAGCGTGACGCGTCGGCCAGCGGTTCTTCGATGGCGGCCAGGGTCACGGCGGCGCCCCGCTCCTGGTGGAAGCGCAGCATCTTGCTGTAATCCATCTTGTAGACGTGATCGCCCGACAACACGATCACGTATTTCGGCGCTTCTCGAAGAATCGAATACAGGTTCTGGAATACGGCGTCGGCCGTGCCCTGATACCAGTGTTCGCCGATGCGTTTCTGGGGCGGCAGCACCTCGATGAACTCGCCGAGCTCCTCAGAGACGATGCTCCATCCCATCCGGATGTGGCGATTCAGTGAGAGCGACTTGTATTGGGTGGCGATGAAGATGCGGCGCAGTCCCGAGTTGATGCAGTTGCTGAGGACGAAGTCGATGATGCGATAGGGGCCACCGAAGTACACACCCGGCTTGGCCCGCTCTTTGGTCAGCGGGAAAAGCCGTTCGCCGGCGCCCCCGGCGAGCACGATGACCAGGCTGTCGTCGAACAGGGCAGACATTAGCTCAGAGGGCCCGTAGCACGACTCGCGCCGGCGCGCCGTCGGAGCCGACGATGGCGAGGGGCAAGCAGAACATTTCGTAGTGTCCGGGAGCGACGTCGACAAGGTTGAGCCCTTCGATGACAATCGTGCCCGCGCCGAGGAGCGCTCTGTGGGCTGGCGCTCCTGGCTTCCGGAACTCTTCGACCGACAGGTAGTCGACTCCCACCACCTTTATGCCCCGGTCCACGAGGTAGCGTGCGGCTTCGGCCGAGACCCCGACGTAGTCTTCGTGGAACTCGGGTGATCCCCAGAGCCGTGAGTTGTGGGTCTTGATAAGCAGTCGGATGTCTTCGCTCAGATCCAGGGGCGACAGGTCGTCGACGCTGATGGCCTTGCGCGTGGTCAGATCGACGACGCGCGTCCGTCCGCACAGCAGTTCGAGTGGGAGCGCCTCGGTGCCGGCGCCGTCGTCGAAGAAATGAAACGGGGCGTCGACGTGGGTACCGGTGTGCGCGCTGAGGTGGAGGGTTGAAACGTTGGAACTCTGGCCTTTGGCGATACGCTTGATGGGCTCGAGCGTGAACGGCGTGTTCCCCGGATAGCTGGGCAGGCGGGCCTGCAGGGGGAGGGACACGTCGATGAGTTTCATGGCGACCGAGCAGCATGGATGATAACACAGGGCTTCCGGCCCGATTTTGACCTGAAGTGTCACGGGCAGAGCTGTTTGACTTGCCCGATTGGGCACGAATAATATTGGCTGTTTCGTTCTCTTGTCGATCACTGGGGGAGATAGTTTCTATGGTTACTCGGCGTCGTGCCTTCGCTCTTGGATCAGCGGGTATCGTGTTTCTTTCTGCGGCACTCCTCGCGCAGCAGACCCCCGCTCCTCGCAAGTTGTCCAACGCCGAGAAGAAGGAAACTCAAGCGGTGTTGAAGCTCGTCGAGGACTTCAATGCCGGCAAGCCCGCTAAGAACGAGCTCGCCCTGGCGTGGATGAATCGCGACCTTCTAAAGGCGCAGAGTAACAAGACCTACGTCCCTTTCACCGTGACGATCGACCCCACGAAAGTGTCCGGCGGCAAGGTGTCTCTGTATTGGCGGGTCACCTCGAAGGATGCGTCACCTGCCCCAGTCGCTGATGGCAAGAAGGACGACAAGAAGGAAGTCCCGAAGAAGGCTGAATACGCATACGAAGACTTGAACACCGTGACGGTCGATCCGGCGGCGGGCTCGCCGATGCGCATCAGCCGCTCGTTCACCGTCGCCCCGGGCAACTACGACGTGGTGGTCGTCGCTAAGGAGCTCACGCCTGAGAAGCCGAAGAAGGGGGAGCCCGAGCCGAAGATCTCGCTGATAAAGCAGGACGTCGAGGTCGCGGACTTCTGGAATGGCGAGCTGACCACCAGCACGGTGCTTGTTGCGGAGCGCATCGATCCACTGCCAGCGGCACTGACGCCTCAACAGCAGGGGGAGCGGCCCTACGCACTCGGCACCATCGAAATTTCTCCGGCCTCCAGCACCAAGTTCAAGAAGAACGCCGAGCTCTCGACGTTTCTCCTTATCTACAATGCCAAGACGGACAGCTCCAACAAGCCCGACCTTCTGGTTGAGTACAGCTTCTACGCGAAGCAGGCTGGCGGCGAGAAGTTCTTCAACAAGACCAGCCCGCAGAATCTCAACGCCCAGACGTTGCCGCCGCAGTTCGATTTTGCGGCGGGACACCAACTGCAGAGTGGTCAGGCAGTGCCTCTGGCATCGTTTCCTGAAGGTGACTACCGCCTCGAAATCACGGTGACCGACAACCTCGACGGCAAGAAGAAGCTCACGCGCGACGTCAACTTCTCGGTGGCAGGCTCCTAAAGCGCCCGCATCGGGACATCGGGGAACGCCCCCGGAGTTTTCACCTATGGCAGCGACATCCAGACTGATTGCGTCTGCGGTCGTCGGTTCTCTGCTCGTCGCCGGTTCAGGGGCGACGGTCGCCGCGCAGGCTTTGTCACGCCTGGGTGCACCGCCGCCGGTGCGTGTCTCCAGCTTTGCCGCGGGCTCCATTCGGGGCGTCGTCAGAGACGAACATAGCGACGCGGTTGACGGTGTGGTGGTCTCGGTCCTCGGCGCCACCACGATGGTGGCCGTCACCGACAAGGACGGCCGCTACGAATTCAGTCCTCTGTCGCCCGGGCCGTACCTGGTTCGCGCGCACCTTGCGGGCTACGTCGCCCCGAGGGCACGAACCGTCCAGGTTGGCGCCAGCGGTCGTCACACGGCCGATATCAGCATTCAACGCCCCGGCGTTGCCATCGAGGCAGGCTTTGGACTTCCGGCGTCTCCGGACCCCGTGACTGCGGAGGTCGACGATGCCGCCGACCGTGGTGATGCGGTGAATTCGAGCACCACGGAGACCCTCTGGCGTATCCGACACGCCCGTCGCAGCATTCTGAAGGACACCACCTATCCGACGGAGTGGTTGGGCGACGCCAACATTCCGGCCCCGTCAAACGGCGTCGGCGGATGGGCCTCGGTTGACATCCTTGGCCGCGCGTTTGACTCAGCTCGCGCCGCCAGCAGCTTCTTCATAGACACGCCGTTCTCCGGTCAGGTGAATTTGCTCACCAGTGGCTCGTTCAGTCGCTCCGAGCAGTTGCTGTCCTTTGACAACATGTCTAGCAATGTTGCTTTTGTCAGCCTTGGCGCCCCCCTTGGCAGCCAGGCGGATTGGGCTGTTCGCGGTGCTGTCACCCGGGCAGACATCTCATCATGGACGGTCGCCGGGTCCTACGTGAGCCGCGCGCCGGCCCGTCATCGCTACGATCTCGGTCTGTCGTACGCGACACAGCGGTACGACGGTGGCAACCCGCTGACACTGCGTGACATTCCGGATGGAGCGCGCAACGCCGGTAACCTCTACGCCTACGACAGCGTGTCACTCACTTCGGCCGTGACGCTCACATTTGGCACGGCGTTCGCGCGCTACGACTACCTTGCCGGGCGCAGCTTGCTGAGTCCCCGGGCCGAGCTCAGCGTGTCGCCGTCGCCGAACCTACGGGTGAATGCGTCGGTCTCTCGCCGCGCACTGGCGCCCGGCGCTGAAGAGTTTCTCCCGCCGTCTGACACCGGCCTCTGGCTACCGCCCCAGCGGACCTTTTCGTCGCTCAATGGCGACCGGTCGTTTGACGCTGAGCAGACGACGCATATCGAGGCGGCTGTCGAGCGTGACTTTGGCAGGTCCACCCTTGCGCTCCGCGCGTTCCAACAGCAGATCGATGGTCAGCTGGTCACGCTCTTCGGGACCGAGGTGCTAGGGGCTCCCGGTGCTCAGGTGGGGCACTACCTCGTCGGCGCTGCCGGTGATGTGGCCGCGCGCGGCTACGGCGTCGGCTTCCGCACGATGCTCGCTTCGCGGGTTCGCGGCGCCCTGGAATATACGACCGCGGACGCCCGATTCACGTCAGAGCCCGACGCCCGCGTGCTGGCGATGATGGTGCCATCCGCCAATCAGGCGGGGCGTGAGCGTCTCCATGACCTCTCGACCAGCCTCGAGACCGCGGTGCCGGAGACCGCCACCCGGATTCTTGTCCTGTATCGCTGGAGCAACGGATTTGCCCACCCAGTACGCGCGGTGGAAGAAGCGGGCCCGGCCTTGGACGGTCGCTTCGATATCCAGATCCGTCAGCAGCTGCCGTTCATCAACTTTGGAGGCGCCCAGTGGGAGATGCTATTGGCGGTTCGTAATTTCTTCCGAGAGAACGGCACTGAGCAGTCGCTCTACGACGAACTGCTCGTGGTTCGTCCGCCCAAGCGCGTCGTTGGCGGTGTCACCCTTCGCTTCTAGCTGCCTTCATATCCAATTAGATGGATTCTGGCATATTCTGGCCAGAATCGTCGCCTCGAAGCCGTTGTTCGACAACGGCTAACCTGACATCATTCCGGTCAAAGTGCCGACGCCGCCATCAGCCAAACTGACGCCCAGAGGCCTTGGTACCCTTGCCGCCACGTCGCCCAAGTACGACGGGATGGAGCCAGGCTGTCATGTGTGGGCGCGGCCGCTTTTTTCGATCGCGGTCGTCGTTGTTCTGGTGGCGCTCGGCATCGCCAATGTCGCGATGCGCGCACGGTGGCACCAGGTCGAAGACGGCGTGCTGTGGGGCCTTCGAGGCGAGGGCGTTACAGCGCTCGAGGTAGCGTCTGGGTCGGCGGCGGCGCGTGCTGGCATCGAACCCGGGGACGTCCTGCTGGCCGTGAACGGGTCGCCGGTGGAGGCTCCCGCGCAGGTGGTCGAGCACCAACATCGCGGCGAGGAAGGTCAGCACCTGTCCTATGCGCTGGTCCGCCTCGGATCACAGCAGGCGCTGGACGTCGTGCTGGCGGCGCCCAATCGTCCAGAGTCGATGTACTTCGTGCTCGCCTCGGTCGGACTGTTCACCCTCTTGGTGGGTGCGTCAGTCCGGCTTCGGCGCCCGCGCGACCAGGCGACACTGCACTTCTTCTGGCTCTGTGTCGCGTTCTTCGGCGCCTTCACCTTCTCCTTCAACGGCCCCTTCGATCGGCTTGACTGGGCGTTCTACTGGGGAGACGCGGTGGCGATGGCCCTGTTGCCACCGTTGCTGCTTCACTTCACGCTGGTATTCCCTGAACGCCCGACCGGGCCCGCCCGCCGCGTCGGCCGGTTGCTACCTCTGATGTACTTTCCGGCGGCTCTGCTCGGCGCAGGTCGCATCGTCGCGGTGGCGCGAGGTGGCTCCGATGGCGCTCTCCTTTCGCTGGCCCTCGAGGTGTTGGATCGGGCTGAACCGATCTATCTGTTTCTCTGCGCTGCTGCGGCTGTCTTCGTGCTGACGCGGGCGTTCGGTGAGATTACGTCCCTAACCGGCCGTCGGCAGCTGCGGTGGATTACCTGGGGGACGACGTTTGGCGTCGGCCCGTTCGCGGTCGGCTACGCGTTGCCCTGGGCGATCGGCATCGATCCGCCGCTAGCCTTTCAGCTGACTGCCATTCCCTTGGGACTCGTGCCACTCGCATTCGCGTCCGCAATCGTGCGTTACCGACTGCGCGACATCGAAGTCATCATCAAACGAGGCATTGCCTATACGGCGTTCTTCGCGGCCACCGTGTCGCTCTTTGTCGCGATGCGGCGACTCATGGGATTCGTGTTTGGCGATCCCATGGACCCACGAAACTGGGTCGTGGCTGTCCTCTTTACGACAGTCGTCGTGCTGTTGGCACAGCCAGTTCGAGAGGCCGTTCAGAACTCCCTCGACCGTGCGTTCTATCGTGACCGATACGACTATCGGCGGGCGCTGGTCGGTTTCGCCCGCGACTTGAACAGCGACCTTGATGTCGTGCGCCTGGGCCACCGCCTCATCAACCGCGTCGTCGAAACTCTGGCCGTCGACCGCATGGCGCTGATGCTGGCCAACGATCGCGAGGGCGACTTCAGGGCGATTGGCGATTTCGGGTTTATCGAACCGGTGCCGCACCTCTTGCGAGCGTCGTCATTCATGGTGCGCCTCGATTCAGGACACACCGTCGCCCTGGACGATCCGATCGCTGCGGCATGGTTTCAAGCAGAGGACGTCGAGTACTGGCGCGATCAGGGCATCTACTGCTTCGTGCCGTGTGTCTTTGAGGGCGCGGCCATCGCCGTCCTGGCCCTCGGTCGCGACGACACAGACGACCCTTTCAATAGCGAGGATCTGGCGTTGCTCACCGCCGTCGCAGGCCAAGTCGCCACCGCCATCGAGAACGGCCGACTCTATCGCCAGCTGCACCTCAAGGCGGAGGAGCTGGGTCGCTTGCGCGAGTTCAATGACAACATCCTCGAGTCGCTCGATGACGGCCTGCTGGTCTTCGGTGAGGACGAAGTCGTCGTCAGGTGG
>JBEBGG010000219.1:0-5086 GCA_040081555.1 Vicinamibacterales bacterium | reverse complement strand
GCTGTCAAGGCCAAGGTCCCCGCATTCGCCGGTCAACGCGTCGCGCTCGGTTGCGGCGCGATCATGTTGGCAACGCTCACTCTGATCGGCTCGCGCTACTGGATTCTCGACAAGGAATCGAAGCAGATCGACGCTGACATAGCCACCGCGCAGGCCGAGACGGCGCGCCTGCACTCCATCATCGAGCAGGTGCAGCAGTTCGAGCAGCGGAAGGCGCAGCTGCAGCAGCGCGTCACACTGATCGAGCAGCTCCGCCGCGACCAGATCGGACCTGTCCACCTGCTCGACGAGGTCAGTCGGGCGCTGCCTCCGCTTCTGTGGCTGACGGACATGAAGCAGACAGCCGTCGCCAACGAAGTCCTGATCGATGGCCGCGCGACTGCGATGACCGGGCTGTCGGACTTTGTCGGCAACCTCGAAGCCTCGGGCTATTTCCAGAAGTCGATTGAAATCGTCAGCAGCGTGACCGAGCCTCTAACCACGCCGCCAGGAGAGCTCGTCAAGTTCCAGATCAAGGCGATCTTCCAAGCGCCGCAGCGCACCGCTGCGGCGACTCCGCCGGCGACGGCCGAGTTAAAGCCACGCAGCTGAGGCCCCGATAGGCCCTGAGAAGAGACGATGGATATCAGCCTGACAAAGCTCCCGTGGTACGCGCAGCTCGGCGCATTCGTGCTGCTCGGTGTCGCTGGCGTTGGTGCCTTCTACTACTACTACGAGGTCCCGACGCGCGCCGAGATGAATGCTCGCGAACAGCAGTTGCACTCGCTGCGCTCAGACGTCGAGAAGGGGCAGGCGACCGCCCGCAAGCTGCCGGAATTCAAGGCGGAGGTCGAATCTCTCGAAGTCCGCCTCGTGAATCTTCGCGCGGTGTTACCTGAGGAGAAGGATGCCGCCGATCTGTTACGCCGCATGCAGACCGTGGCCACGCAGTCGAACTTGACCATCACCAGCTTCAAGCCGGCGCCGGTTGCCACCAAGCAGCTGCACGCGGAATGGCCAATCAATCTGGAGCTGTCTGGCACCTACCACAACCTCGCGGTGTTCTTCGACCGCATTGGTCGTTTTACACAGATCGTCAACATCAGTGGCATGACGTTGCGGGGGCGGGATAAGACGGATCAGAACGCGACGATTACTGCCACCTGCGTGGCGACCACATTCGTGCTGCTCGACAAACCGAATCCGGCGACCAAGGGCGGCGCCAAGCCGGCGGCCGCCTCGGCTGGCGCGCCAAGGAAGGTGGCCTGATATGCGATCAACCGCACTGAGTCTCGCCGTATTGGGACTGGCGACTGTCGCCAGCGCACAGACCCCGACGGCTCTGCAGCACGCCGCGCTGGTGACGCCGCGACAGAATGACGCCTACGTCTATCAGTCCGATGGACGCCGCGATCCCTTTCAGAGCTTGGTCCATAGCGGCGAAGACCCCAAGAGCGCGATGAAGCACGACGGTCTGCGGACCTTCATGCTGGCCGAGATCTCGGTGCGTGGCGTCATGCAGACCAAGGAAGCGCTGGTCGCCATGGTCCAGGGGCCGGACAACAGAACCTATGTCATTCACCGAGGCGACAAGCTCGCGGATGCGGTCGTGAAGAGCGTCACGGCGCAGGGGCTCGTCGCCATGCAGGACGTCAGCGACCCGCTGTCGGTCCAGAAGCAGCGCGAAGTCCGCAAATGGCTGCGATCGCTCGAGGGGACAGAGAAGTGACTGCAACGAGGGGCATTGCCCTGTGTCTCACCTTGAGCCTGGCCGCGATCTACGGCCAGGTCTCCCGCGCTGCCGGTGGCGCCAGTCTCGCAGACGCCCGCCTGACGGCCATCACTTCGCGGCTCACCTCCACCAGCGCGTCGCTGGTCATTGAAGCCTCGCAGCCGGTGCCGTATGTCAGCACCCGGCCCGACGCCCTGACCCTGGTGCTTGACTTCCGCAACGTCGGCGCCGACAAGCTCGCCGCGCTGGCAAAGTTAGATGAACAGGGGCCGATTGCCCACGTCGCCGTGCAGGCGACCGAGTCGATGGGCGCACCGGTCTCGCGCGTACTCATCACGCTCGCGCAGCCAGTGCAGCACCGCGTGCGTAGCGAACGGAACACTGTCATTGTGGACCTGGACCGTCCGGGTGCAGGCGCGGCGCCGTATGTGTCGCCCACCGTCTCCATCCGACCCGACGCGCTGCGCGGCATCGAGATGCCGTCCACGGACCCGATCGCCGCGCTCGGACTCTCACGCCCGGCTGGCGGGTTGCCCTCAACGGCGCTCAGAACGGTCTCGCTCCAGTCGCTCAATCCCGCGCAACTCTTGCTGCGCGCGCCCGCCGCGGCCATGCAGGACCAAGCGGCCGCCCCGCGCACCAACCGCACCTACTCTGGTAACCCCGTCAGCCTCGATTTCCAGCAGGCCGACCTTCGCGCCGTTCTCCGCGTCTTCTCGGAAATCAGCGGCCTCAATATCGTGATCGATCCCACGGTGCAGGGCACCGTCGACGTGGCGCTCAAGGATGTGCCCTGGGATCAGGCGCTCGACATCATTCTGCGTGCCAACAAGCTTGGCTATGTGGTTGATGGCACCGTGGTGCGCATCGCCCCGGTCGTCGTGCTCTCGGAAGAAGAGACGCAGCGCCGCAAGCTCACCGATGAGCAGGCGTTGGCTGGTGAGCTTCGCGTTGTCACCCGCATGCTGAGCTACGCCAAGGCAGAGGATCTGAAGGAACTGTTGACCAAGAGCGTGCTGTCGATGCGCGGCGGTGTGCAGGTGGATAGCCGTACTAACACGCTGATCATTACGGACCTGCAGGACCGGCTCGATGCGGCGCAGAACCTGCTCAGCACGCTCGATAGTCCGCAGCCGCAAGTCGAGATTGAGGCGCGCATCGTGCAGACCAATAAGTCGTTTGCTCGCCAACTTGGTGTGCAGTGGGGCTTCAACGGCCGAGTGTCGCCGCAGCTTGGGAACACTACCAATCTGGCATTCCCCAGTAACGGCGCGCTTGGTGGGCGTGTTGGCGGTTCGCAGGGACCGGCCGCCACGCCGACTGGAGTCAACCTTGGCGTCGGTAATGCGACCAGTGCGGTCGGCCTGGCGCTGGGCTCGGTTAACGGTGCCTTCAACCTCGACATGGCGTTGAGCGCGCTGGAGAGCAGCGGCAACGGTCGCATCCTGTCCACGCCGAGGGTGTCGACGCTCAACAACGTTGAAGCCGAGATGACGCAAGGTGTGCAGATCCCCCTGCAGACCATTGCGAACAACACCGTCACCGTAACCTTCAAGGACGCGGCCCTCACCCTCAAGGTCACTCCGCAAATTACGGCGGCTGGCACCGTCATCATGAAGGTTTCGCTCGAGAACGCGACGCCCGACTTCAGTCGGGCGGCCGGCCCCGCTGCGATTCCGCCCATCAATACGCAGCGCGCGCTCACCACCTTGCTGGTGAACGATGGCCAGACGTCGGTGATTGGCGGCATCTATACGAGTAACCAGCAGAACTCCACCGACAAGACACCTGGCCTCGGCCAGGTGCCGCTCCTCAAGTGGCTGTTCAAGCGCGACCGCATAGACGATCAGAGCTCTGAACTGCTGATCTTCATCACTCCGAAAATCATCAAGAGCTAGGCGGATCATAGTCATGAGGAAACTACTCACATTCGGCGGGCTCCTGCTGACCGGCGCTTTGAGTGCGTCGTGTGGCAGCGTGGTGCGGGATGGCCGCGGGCCGGTCTTCCTGGTGATCGACCTCTTACAAGGGACCCGCGGCTCCGCTGACAGCGGCACGCCGAGCGGGACGCTCCTGTCGGACGTCCAGACGCTCGTCACTTCGCCCGACCCGTGCTCTGCGCAGACACCCTGCGCCACCGTGTTTGACGACATGGGCCAAGTCACGCTGCACCTGGCTCAGAAGGATGTCACGAGCCCGGCGGGACCAACTTCAAATAACCAGGTCACCATCACCGGCTATCGGGTCACGTTCCATCGCGCCGATGGTCGGAATACGCCAGGTATCGACGTGCCGTACGGCTTCGATGGTGGTGTCACTGGCACGGTGCCAACCAACGGCACGGTCAGCCTCGGCTTCGAACTGGTGCGGCACATGCAGAAGAAGGAGTCGCCACTCGTGCAACTCATCACGAGCCCCACCATCATCACGACGATCGCCGACGTCACGTTCTACGGTCGCGACCTGGTAGGCAACCAAGTCAGTGCGACCGGATCCATCTCCGTGAACTTCGGTAACTTCGGAGACTTCTAGACCATGTCCAAGGTGCTGCTCGCGCGCTTCTCTCTTCTCTTCGCCGGTGCGTTGGCATGGACCGGCTGCACCGTGAAATCCACGGAGCGACCGGAGCTCTCCGGGCCGTCGGAGTTTTCGTTGTCGTTTGGCCTGACGGCCACACCCGACGCCATCAGTCAGGACGGGGGCTCTCAGTCTGCGATTGTGGTGCGCGCGTTTGATGCGAACGGACGCCCGCTCTCAGGCGCCGGTTTCAGGTTGGACCTAGTGACCGGCGGGCTCCTCGCCGACTATGGCACGCTATCGATCAGGAATCTCAGCACGGGCGCAGACGGCAAGGCCACGGCGGTCTATACTTCGCCAGCGCCGCTGCCCGCTGGCGCCAACGTGCCGACGTGCGAAAGCCTCCCTGGTACGTGCGTCACGGTGGTCGCGACGCCAACCGGCACCAACTTCAGCACCTCGCACACCGAGCAGGTGACCCTGCGGCTCATGCCGACCGGCGTCATCGTCGCGCCGGCGCAGACGCCCACGCCGTCCTTCACGTTCAGTCCGGCATCGCCAGTCGCGAACGTGCCTGTGCAGTTTGACGGCTCGGCCAGTTGTGCAGGTGCGGCGACCGCGACTGGGTGTGCCGCAAACAGCGGCTCGATCGTCGCCTACGACTGGGAGTTCAGCGACGGCGGTACCGCCACGGGCCGCATCGCCAGCCACACCTTCGCCTTGGCTCAGACCTACAGTGCGACGCTGACCGTCACCAACGACCGCGGCGTCAAGGCGTCGACGACCAAGCCCCTCAGCGCCGGTGCGGGCGCGACCCCGACGGCGTCCTTCATCTACTCGCCGACACCGGTCGTGGCC
>JBEBGG010000218.1:0-5125 GCA_040081555.1 Vicinamibacterales bacterium | reverse complement strand
ACCGTCATCGAGGCGGTGCGCCACGCGCTGACGCATATGGACACCGTGCGCAAAGACGCCAGCCGGCTCACCAGGAAGACCGGATGCTGCCTCCCCATGGCCAGCAACAGCGATCTGGCCTGCTGCACGCCGGCTCCCACCACGGCCAGCGGCGCAAGGGCAAGGGTGTAGCCATGGCCACACGCATCGGCATCAACGGCTTTGGTCGCATGGGCCGGCTCGCACTACGCGCCGGATGGGGACGTCCCGACCTCGAGTTCGTCCACGTCAACGAAGTCGCCGGCGGCCCAACCGTCGCGGCGCACCTCCTCACCTTCGATTCGGTGCACGGTCGATGGCCGCGCCCGGTCAGCGCGGCCGAACACTCGCTCGTGATCGACGACCACAGTCTGCCGTTCACGGCCCACCCACGGCCTGGTGATGTGCCATGGGCCGCCTCCGGCGTCGACGTG
Organism: Vicinamibacterales bacterium; assembly: GCA_040081555.1. Classification (GTDB taxonomy): domain Bacteria; phylum Acidobacteriota; class Vicinamibacteria; order Vicinamibacterales; family CAVVIG01; genus CADEEX01. The sequence continues at coordinate 4,673 of JBEBGG010000218.1, read as the reverse complement.
GTGCTTGAATGCACCGGTGCGCTGAAAACGCGCGAAGCACTGGCCCCCTACTTCGCCGCCGGCGTGCACACGGTAATCGTGGCCGCACCGGTCAAGTCCGGCGCCTTGAACGTCGTGATGGGCGTCAACGACCATCTCTACGACCCGACGATGCATCACTTGCTGACGGCCGCCTCCTGCACCACCAACTGCCTCGCGCCCATCGTCAAGGTGATTCACGAAACCTTCGGTATCCGGCACGGCGTCGTCACCACCATTCACGACGCGACCAATACACAGACCATCGTTGACGCACCACACAAGGACCTCCGGCGCGCTCGTGCCAGCAGCCTGTCACTGATTCCCACCAGCACGGGCTCAGCCACGGCCATTGGCCTCATCTACCCGGAGCTGGCCGGCAAGCTCACCGGCCTGGCGGTGCGCGTGCCGCTCCTGAACGCGTCGCTCACAGACTGCGTGTTCGAAATTGCGCGACCAACAACCGCGGCCGAAGTGAATGAGGCCTTCAAGGCCGCCGCCGCGGGCGTACTCGCTGGGATTCTCGGCTACGAAGCACTGCCGCTCGTATCAGTCGACTACAAGGACGACACGCGCTCCGCCATCATCGACGCACTCTCCACCACCGTGGTGGACGGCACGTGTGTGAAGGTACTCGCGTGGTACGACAACGAGATCGGCTACGTCCACCGCATGGTGGAACTCGCCCAGAAGGTCGGCCAGTCGCTCGCCCAGACGTCATGATCGGCCTGCGCAACTACGCCATCGTGACCGCCGCCTACTGGGCGTTCACGATCACCGACGGTGCGCTGCGGCTGCTGGTGCTGCTCCACTTTCACGAACTGGGCTACACACCGGTACAGCTCGCCTTTCTCTTTCTCCTTTATGAGTTCTTCGGCATTGTCACCAACCTGGTTGGCGGGTGGCTGGCAGCGCGCACCGGGCTCCGCTTCACACTGGTGACGGGCCTGGTACTCCAGGTGATGGCGCTCGGATCACTCGCGCTCCTTCGCCACGACTGGAGCATCGGCCTGTCGGTGGCCTACGTGATGGGGTGCCAGGCACTCTCGGGCATCGCCAAGGACCTGACGAAGATGAGCGCCAAGAGCGCCATCAAGGTGCTGGTGCCGCCGGGCGACGACTCGGCGCTTTTCAAGTGGGTGGCGTTTCTCACCGGATCGAAGAATGCGCTCAAGGGCGCGGGCTTCTTCGTGGGCGGGCTGCTGCTCTCCGCCCTCGGGTTTCGCGGAGCACTCGCCGCCATGGCCGCCGGCGTGGCACTGGTGTTGGTATTTGTCCTCACGGCCCTGCCGGCATCCATCGGCCAGGCAAAGTCGAAACCCGCGTTCAAGGGCATGCTCTCGAACTCCAGTGGCATCAATCGCCTCTCCTTCGCGCGCATGGCGCTCTTTGCCGCGCGCGACGTCTGGTTTGTGGTGAGCGTGCCCATCTTCATGGCCAGCGCGCTTGGGTGGACATTCGCGCAGATCGGCGCGTTCCTGGCGCTCTGGGTGATCGGCTACGGCGGCGTGCAGAGCCTCTCTCCACTGCTGCTGGCCAGGCTCTCTGGCGGCCGCGCGCCTGGCCCCGCTGCGGCCGCATGGCTGGGCCTGGGCCTGGCCGCAGTGACCGCACTCATTCCGATCGGCCTGTGGCTCGGGGTATCCCCTGCGCTCACCGTACTCGGCGGACTCACGCTCTTCGGCATCGTCTTCGCACTGAACTCGGCCGTCCACTCCTATCTGGTCCTGGCGTATTCGGAATCCGATCGCGTGTCCCTCAGCGTTGGCTTCTACTACATGGCCAACGCCGCCGGACGCCTCATCGGCACCCTGCTCTCCGGCGTGCTGTATCAACAGGCTGGTGTCATCGCCTCGCTGTGGGGCGCCGTGGCGCTGGCAACAGTCGCCGGACTCGGAGCGCTCACCTTGCCGCCGGTTGCCGCTGGCCAGACGTGGACAGCCGTGCAGGGCGACGACTGACCGGCCGTCCCTGGCCTTCCTCCAGGCCCCTTGCGGCGTCACATCCGCGTTGCGGCGGCTCCATATAATCCGCGCATGCTGCAGCCTGCCTGCCTCACCGTCGTCATCGTCGGTCTTTGCCTCATCGTCGCGCCCAGCGCGCAACGTCCGTCGCCCTCCAAACAGCTCATCGCCCATCGCGGCGCATCGGGCGACGCGCCTGAGCACACGTTTGCGTCCTATCAGCTCGCGCTCGATCAGCACGCGGATTTCGTGGAGCCGGATATCGCGGTATCCAAGGACGGACAGCTGGTCTGCCTGCATGATGACTCGCTGGAACGGACGACAAACGTTGAAGACGTGTTTCCCGATCGCTACAGCCGTGAGGTCCAGGGCCGCGACGGTGCGAGGCAGTGGCTCGCAAACGACTTCACGGTCGCCGAGCTGAAGCAACTCGACGCCGGCAGCTGGAGAGACCCGAAGTTCGCAGGCGCGAAGCTGCTGACGTTTGAGGAGATGGTGAGCATCGTGCGCGGCAAAGCGGGAATCTATCCCGAACTGAAGTCGCCCCCGCTCTACACCAGACGCGGAGTCGACATGGCGGCGATCTTTGTGACGTCGATCAAGGCGCAGAAGCTGGACACGCCGGACTCGATGACGACGACGCCGGTGATCATACAGTCGTTTGACTGGCCCACGGTGCAGCGCATGGCCAAGGAACTCCCCAGCATTCCGCGCGTATTCCTCACGAGCAACGCCAAAGACATCACCGACGATCGGATGAAGGACCTCGCCACGTTTGCAACCGGTATCGCCCCTGAAAAACGCGTCATTGCGCAGCATCCCGACATGGTGGCGCGTGCGCATGCGCTGGGACTAACCGTAACGGCGTGGACCTTCAGCGCGACCGAAAAGACGACCTACGCGAGCGTAAAGGAAGAGATGGCGCAGTTCCTCTACACGTGGGGGATCGATGCGCTCTTCACGAACAATCCTGACCAGTTTCCTCGAACTCGATAGTCGGTAGCCGACGTCAGCGACTGCGGACCCTCGACTCGAACTCGCCACTAGGGACTACAGACCCCCGACTACCGACTCGAAGCCATCCCCTCGATCCTTCGCGTGGCCAGTCGCGCGAGAATTGAGCAAATCAGCACCATCATCACCAGCACGAGCGCGCCTGCCCAGGCCTGGCGGTGCCAGTCCTCATAGGGCGAAATGGCGTAGGAAAACACCTGCACGGTGAGTGAGGAGATGGGCTGCGTCAGACTGCTGGTGAAGTACCGATTATTGAACGAAGTAAAGAGCAGCGGGGCGGTTTCTCCCGCAATGCGCGCCAGCGCCAGCATCACGCCGGTCACAATACCTGGTGCGGCCGCCGGCAACACCACGCTGAAGACAGCCCGTGCGCGCGTCGCGCCAAGCGCCAGCGCCCCTTCGCGCATCGTGCTGGGCACCAGCAGCAGCAGTTCCTCGGTGGTACGGGCGATGATCGGAATCATCATGATGCCCAGCGCGAGACCACCCGCAATGGCACTGAACTGCTTGAACGGCAGCACCGCGATGCCGTAGACAAACACGCCCACCACGATCGACGGCACGCCATTCAATGTGTCTGCCGCAAAGCGAATCATTGAGGCGAACCGGCTGCCGGCATACTCGGACATGTAGATGCCACTCAGGATCCCGATCGGAATGGCAAACAGTGAGCCGAGTCCCGCCAGTATCACCGTGCCGACGATGGCGTTGGCCATACCGCCGCCAGCCTCCCCCACCGGCGTCGGCATGTGGGTGAAGAAGTCGATGCTGAGCGACTGGATCCCCTGGCTGATCACAAAGAACAAGACGAAGGCAAGCGGCACCAACGCCAGCAGGACCGACAGACCGCAGAACGCCACAAACGCGGTCGAAGAGAACTTGCGCCACCACAGGCCAATCATGCGGCCACCGGTTCTGCCGGCACGTGGGCCGGCCTCGCCCGACGCTTCTGCGGCGCCATGCTCCATATCAGGAGCCGCGACAGGAAGTTGACGATCAGCGTGATGACGAAGAGAACGAGACCGATCTCGATGAGCGCGTGCAGATAGAGCTCATCAGCCGCCTCGGTGAACTCGTTGGCAATGACTGCGGCCATGGTGTACTGCGGCGCAAACAGTGATGTGGAGATCTTCGGATTGTTCCCAATCACCATGGTCACGGCCATGGTCTCGCCGAGGGCACGGCCGAAGCCGAGCATGACGGCGCCAACAATACCGGTGCGCGCATAGTAGAGGGCGGCACTGATCGCTTCGAAACGCGTGGCGCCAAGTGCATACGCCCCTTCGCGCTGCGCCACCGGCACCGACTTGAGCACCTCGCGCGCGACTGATGACGTGAAGGGAATGACCATGATGGCGAGGATGAGGGCCGCCGACAGCATCCCCACGCCAAGTGGCGGCCCCTTAAAGAGGGCCAGCTGACGCAGGCTGTCGGGCATGCTCGTCTCCAGCCAGCGAACCGCCGGGACGAGCACGAAGATGCCCCACAGGCCGTAGACGATTGAGGGGATGGCCGCCAGCAGCTCGGTCAGGAAGACGAGCGCTTGCTTCAACCGCGCCGGGCAGAGTTCGGAAATGAACACCGCAATGCCCAGCGCGATGGGTGTCGCGATGAGCAGGGCCAGGATGGACGAATAGAGCGTGCCCCAGATAAACGGCAGCGCACCGAAGTCGCCCG
>JBEBGG010000217.1:0-5133 GCA_040081555.1 Vicinamibacterales bacterium | reverse complement strand
CGTGATCGCTATAGCCATGGGCGACGACTGGGCGCAGGTCTGCGCCATCGGCGCTACCTACCCACACGACGAGGCCGCTCGCATCGAGCGCATGAGCTGCCTGACCGAGGACACGCTTCAGGTCGGCCACATCCTGCACGCGACCAAACGCCGTGCAGACCTCTGCCGCGGCGCTCAGCGTCACGAAGTCTCGGGCGTGGTTATCGTCTGTCGCCCCGACAGTTGTCCCACTGACTGTCGACATCGGTCTAATCGATGGTGGGTCGTCGCTCCTGGGTACGAGGCTCCCAGCGCGCGTGGCCTTGGCCTCATCCCGCCGTTGTCCTGCGGCCCCGAGGAGCAGCAGTACGAGCGCCGCCAGTAGTCCGCTGCCGCCGGCCACCCATGCCTCGCGCCCACGCATGGCAATGTCCTCTGCCTCGAGCGCACGGAGCTCGGCGCTACGCGCGGTGTTGAGCTCTGTCTCGACTTCTGCGGCCGTGTCTCCACCGTCAGAAAAGACCACGTCACCGGCCATCACCGGTTGATCGGCGTCGAGATAATCGCGTGCCCGTTTGTCGACCGTGATGAATTCCGCCACTGACGCTGAGGCCTCGAGTAGGGCCTGGCTGGCGTCGTTGGAAGAGGAGAGCGCGCGCAGCTGGTCGATGGTGGCCGCGGTCTGATTGGCGAGCGCCTTGACCTGAGGCATCCACACGTGGCTGCTCTGGCCAGGCGCGACATAGGCGCGCTGCGCCGCGCGAGCGGCGTTGATGCTGGCCGTGGCTTGGTCGGCGCGGGCGTCAAACGTTCGAGCGACTTCCTGGCGCGCGCTTCGTCGCTGCTCGGTCAGCCAGACGAAGAGCGCAGCGCCGCCGAGGGTCAGCAAGGCGAGGGCGCTTGATGTCAGGCGAACAGCGCGTGATCGCATCAGGAAAAGAGGGAAGTGGGTCGCGGCTGAGAGTACCACAACCGGACGCGCTTCGACGCCATCCTTCAGCACGCCGACCGCTCTTAGCGTCGTTTCAGAATGACGTATGTGGGCAGTCCCTTGGCGTTGAGCGCCTGCATCACCTGCGCGACGTTCTGGTCGTCAGGATCTTCGGCCTGGAACTTGACCTTCACGTAGCCAGAGAGCGCGCTGATGACGTCAGGATTCTTCAGCGTCGTGCCGTCCATGACCAGGCAGTTCTTGCACCACGTGGCCCACATGTCGACCAGCACGGGTTTGCCTTCGCGTTCGGCGGTGGCGAGTCCTTCGGCGAGTGACGCGTGCCACCCCTCTTTGAGCTTCTCTTCGACGCTAGAGGCGACGGCGGTCGCGTTGACCCATCGGTCCGAAACCAGTCGATAGGCCTCGTAGCCGTAGTACGCCGCAGTCACAAGAATCACGGCGCCGAAGGCCTGCTTGATTCTTACCATCCACGCCCCAGGCCGAGGTAGCGCCGCCAGACCCGCACCGGCAAAGGGCCAGGGAATCGCCATACCGACGCCGAGCAAGAATGGCAGTGCGAGCGCACCCGGTGCGCCGGCCGCATAGCGGTCGCTGGCAAACAGCACCACTTGAATCACGACCGGGGCGACGCATGCTCCCGCCAGCAGCGCCGCCACGCTGCCCATCGCGAAGGCAACGACAAACGACCCACGGCTCTTCTCCTCCACGCGGAGGTGGCCAGAGAAACGCGAGAAGTCGATGACAATCACGTCGAACATGGCCAGCGCAAGGACCACAAAGAGCGCGGCGATACCTGCGTTGAACCACCAGTACGAATTGATGGTACCGAAGGTGCTCGCGGTGAGAATGACGACGAGGCCGAGGACGCCGTAGACCAGCGCCATCGCCGCGCCGTAGGTGAGTCCGAGAAAGAAGCCGCGGCCGCGAGAGCCCGCCTGCGCGCCGGCCCCAATGATCGCCAGATTGATCGGAATCATGGGCAGCACGCACGGCGTCAGGTTCAGCATCAAGCCACCAACCAGCACGAGCAGCAGAATAGCCAGCGGACCGCGGCCGTCGAACAGGCCCTTCTCGCGCACGCCGCTTTCTGAATTCCTGACGAATGTGAGGAAGTCCGCTGCGCTTTGGTAGCCAGTCGTGGTGCCCTGCTCCTGCCACCGCGCTAGTGCGTCACGATCGCTGAGCACGGCAACCGGAGGTGCGACTGGTGCTGTTACTGGCGCCGCCGTATTGGCCGTCGGCGCTTCCACGACGCTCGCGGCTTCACCCGTCCCGAACTTGATGGCGCGGAAGACGTCCTGGTGCGCCTTCGGTCCGGCGGCTTGTGCTGCCTCGAGCCGCCATGAGGTTGAGAGGCGGACCGGCAGGTAGCACGCACTCTCGTCGCACGCCTGGTAGCGAAGTTGGGCGGCGAGATCGAAGGCGCCGGTGACTGAAGGCGCGAGGCGCACGACGGCGCCAATCACGAACTCGCCATCGAATACCCGGAGCGGCTGCGCCGCCCCCTCCTGCTTGAGATCGGTGGGGGGCGGAAACACCACCTCGGTGACTTCGACACCGGGAGGGAGAGGACCTGAAAAACGGAGCGTGAGCGGAATCAGGCTCGGATCCCGCGGCTTGTTCGAGTTGGTGTGAAAGCCGGCCGGCAGCGTCACCCGGAGAGCGATGCGCACGTCACCAGTGGCCGGGGTCGTTTCGACAAACGGCGCGATCTCGGCCCGCGCCGGTCCACCTTGCGCATGCAGTCCGGCCACCCCCGCGAGCGTGCCCGCAAACAGCGCGATGTATGTCGTGCGCGTCCGCCGCAGCCGGGCCGTGAGGGCCCGCCCGAAAGCGGACACGATATTCCGCACTACTTCACGACGCGAAGCGGAATCGCCAGTGGCGCTGGCGGCAGCGATGACAGATCCACCGTGCCTTTGACCGGCGGCAGATCCTGATACATGAAGTCCCATTTCCATCGCTCCGATGGATTCGACGCCTGAAGCCACGTTTGGGCCGAAATGGGCGTCGCGAATGTCAGCGCGCCAAGTTCCGACAGGCCGGCCACCTTGGCCGCGATATCGGTGCGGACGTCGTCGTCGCTGGTGTAGCCAAACGTCAGACCCAGTGCCGATGCCAGCGCCACAATAATCTGCCAGTCTTCCTGCGCGTCCCCTGGCAACGGCAATGCGCGTGCTGTGCCTTGCAGCCGACCCTGATCGTTGGTGTAGGACGCCCGCTTTTCGAGCGACGACGCTCCGGGGAGGACGAAATCAGCCGCCTGCGCCAGCGTCGTGTCCAGTACGCCCTGCACGATCAGCAGGCCGAGCGTGCCGCGCGCGCGCGCCTCTACAATCCACTGCGTGTCGCCCATCGATCCGGCGACGGCAGGGTCGAAGACGTAGAGCGCCGTGACACGGCCCGCTTCGACATCAGCGCGCAGTGCTGAAATGTCGGAGGCGCCCTGAGGGGCGCCACAGGCACCCGCAGCCAGGCCGAAGATACGCGCACCATTGACGTTCGGCGCATCGACGGTTGGCACCTTGAACTCGGTCTTCTCGGGCTGGTGCTTCTCGCTGACGCTCCAGCTGACCGAGATGGCCGATGCACCCTGCGCGCCGAGGAGTTCATCGGTGAGTCGGCGGAACAGGAAGAACTCCTCGTGCGCGGCGTGCGCGGAAAGCAGAAACCGGACACCGTCTGGGTTCGATCCACCCGCCTTCGTGAGCCGGTCGCGCAGCTTGGGCATGAGGTCGTGCCAGGTCGACGCCTTGAGCGCGGCGCCTTCGCGCACCAGCGGTGTGCGCAGGCGATGTTCGCCCTCCACCCAGTGATAGCCGAACCGGCCGATGTCGCACATCCAGTAGCCGTTCACGTCGGGGTTGTGGCGCGGAGTCAGTCTGATCAGCCGCGAACCCTTGGCCCACTCCGGCTTCGCCTTGATCCACGCGGTGGTGTTACAGCCCTTCGAACAGCCCGTGCAAATCGTGTCTGCGACATTCGGATTGTCCCAGGGTCGAGACTTGAAGCGGTAGTCCTTGGTCGTGATGGCGCCGACGGGACAAATATCCACAAGGTTGCCGGAAATCAGCGACTGGACGCCCTGGTCGCGGAACGTAGCGATCTCGCTGCCGTAACCGCGGTCGATGACGTTGATTTGTGCGTCGCCATCCACGTCCTTCATGAATCGCTTGCAGCGCGTGCACATGATGCAGCGCTGGCGATTGAGCATCAGGGTCGGTCCGAAGTCGACATCGCCCTTCACGCCTTCGCCGTCGAACACCCGTCGAGGAAACTCCATGCGACTGGCGTCGGGGCCGAAGTTGAACGAGAAGTCCTGCAGTGGACATTCGCCGCCCTTGTCGCAGACGGGGCAGTCAAGCGGATGGTTGACCAGGAGGAATTCGAAGACCCCGGCGCGTGCCGCATCCACTTCAGGGCTTCGCGTCGTTACCACCATGCCCTCGCCCGCGACCGTGGAGCACGAGGTCTGCAGCTTCGGCATCTTCTCTATCCGGACGATGCAGACGCGGCAGGAGCCGTCGATGCTGATTCCGGGGTGATAGCAGTAGTACGGGACGGAGATGCCGCTTTCGATTGCGGCCTGGAGGACGGTCTTGCCCTTCTCGACGGTGACCTGACGACCATCAATCGTCAGCGTGACGGTTTCCATAGCGTTCGATTCTATCCCGGGAGCGGCTCCAACGTGGTAACGCGGGTCTTGGCTCGTGATCAGCCGCCCCACCTGCCGGTGCTGATCTGGGCGAGCCCGCCGGCGTCGCGGTTGATTTCCGCCTTGACCAGTGTGCCCTGGATGGGCACCCGGTGGTCCAGGGTTGTCTGGGTCAGTGGGACGATGACAGTGGTCTTGCGGCGGTCGGCGAAGGTCAGGGTGACGACCATTGGCAGGTCGAAGACCTCGGCGCCCTGTTCGAAACGGAGCACGGCTTCCTGGCCGGCCGGCGTCGCTTCGACCCGGTAGGTAACCTTGACCGTCGGCAGCGTTGAGCCATAAACCCAACGTTCGAAAAAGCGGTCGAGGGGCTGCCCGCCCTCTTTTTCCATGGCCTGACGAAGGTCGTCGGTGCCGACCTTCGTGAACCGCGACTCGCTGTAGAACCGTCGCAGCCCCTTGAAGAACGCATCGTCGCCCACCAATTGCCGAAGCATGTGCAGCACCACTGCACCCTTGTTGTAAATGATGGCGCGGTAGGCCC
>JBEBGG010000216.1:0-5188 GCA_040081555.1 Vicinamibacterales bacterium | reverse complement strand
CAATAGGTCGCCGATTTCCCTGGCGCCAGAAACGATTGCGCTCCTGTCCAGGTACTCATGGCCAGGCAACGTGCGCGAGTTGAGGAACGTGCTCGAGCGGCTGATCGTAAACGCACGCAGCGGTGTCATTCAGCCGAGCGATCTGCCAGAGCATATCCGTGCCACAGTCGCACCGGCTGGCAATGGCCACGCCCACCAGTCCACGGTTTCCCTAGTGCACGCACTCGCCGCGCGTATGCTGGTGCACGGTGAGTCGTTCTGGACGGTGGTTGATACGAAAGACCTGTCGCGCGACGACCTGAAGAAGCTCGTGCGGATCGGGCTCGATCGCACACGCGGTAGCTACCGGACGCTGGTCGATCTCTTCAACATGCCGGCCACCGACCACGCCCGATTCCTCAAGTTCCTCCAGGAACACGACTGCCACCTGCAGCCCGTGGGCCTGCACCCGGACAGCCGGCCCAAGCGGCGCGCTGATGGAGCCGGCGAGGCCTAGGTCGCTCGAGCCCCGCTGTATCGCCAGAGATACAACCCAGCCCCTAACTGACACGCCTCGACCCGCCGATAACTCATCCGGAAGTTCTCGTGTCTCCGATTTCACGTCGAAATGTGACTGACAGGGCGAAGCTGTCTCTCCAACCGGGCCTGGCGGCCTGCGCGATAGCGGTCATGGTCGGGTGTACAGCGTGTGCGCCAGACGCCGGCAACTCGCGAATCACAGGCGAGTACGGCAGCGATGGACGTCTCACCAAACTGTCGTTCGACCGCGACGGCAACGGGGCCGTCGACACCTGGGGATACATGGACGGGCCTCGTGTGGTGCGCGTTGAGGTGGATGAGAACGGGGATGGGAAACCTGATCGGTGGGAGTACCACTCAGAGGGTGGCAGGGGTGAACAAGGTGCGGGAGCGCCGGGTTCCAGCGCTCCAACCTCACCAGAGGCACCTGACAAGACGATCGAGCGAATAGAGCGCGCCACGCGGCACGACGGGCGGGTGACGCGGCGCGAATTTTTCGAGCAGGGGCTGCTGGTCCGTGTGGAAGAAGACAGGGATGCCGATTCACGTATGGATAAATGGGAAACCTACGTCAACGGTGCACTGTCAATGATTGCGCTCGACACCGAGCACCGCGGCACGCCTGACCGCCGCATGATTTATGGGGCTGACGGATCGTTTGTCCGCGTTGAGGTTGATCCTGCAGGTACCGGCAGCTTTGCGCCAGTGACGCCATGACTTCAGTGATGACCACCACGGCACCGATGGCCCTCCTGATCGGTGCCACGGACGAGCCTCAGGTGCTTGCCGGTTTGATGCACGCACTCGGCTTTGAACCGGTGTTTGGTGCGGCCGACGATCGCCACGGCACGGTCGCGCTGGGCATTGTCGACCTGAAGGAACCACGGGCGCTCCGCACCATTCGGCTGCTCCGCTCGAATCACCCGGCGGCTGTCGTGGTCGGCCTCGCCGATCCCGATCGGCCGGCCGCTGCGTCTGACGCCATTCGTGCCGGCGCGTTCGATGTGCTGTCTCCACCGCTGATGCGACGCGACCTGGAAACGATTCTCGGGAACGCACGCGAACAGGCGGCGCTCGCGAGCGGTCCCCCGCTAGCGGTGGCCGTCGGCCGGTCGGACCTGATCGCCTCTTCATCCGCCATGATCAAGGTGCAAGACATCGTGCGGCGCGCAGCCGTCGCGCGCTGCGGCATCCTCATCTGCGGCGAACGTGGCACGGGACGCGAGTCGATCGCGCGCGCCATCCACGCGCACGGCGTAGACAGAGACGCGGCCTTCGTGCGCATCGACGGCGCCTCGCCTTCGGTCGAATTGGACCTCTTTGGCACGCCTGCATCGGTCGCCAGCCAGCCTGACCGCCGCGGTATCGAGCGCCTCTCGCCGATCTGCGGTCTACTCGACGCTTCTGGCGGCATCCTGTTCCTCGAGCACGTCACCGAGATGCCGCCACGAGTACAAGCCAGGCTGATGCGCGTGCTCCGCGATCGGGCCGTGGTGATCGGCGACAGCGAAAAGCCAGTGACGCTCGATGTCCGCCCGATCGCCTCGGTCGACACGACGATCGATATCGCAGTAGAGGAAGGGCGCGTCGGGGCAGACTTCTTCGAACGCCTCTCGTTGATTCGCATCGACGTGCCGCCATTGCGAATGCGCCGGGAAGACATTCCGGCACTGGCCAGCCATCTGCTCAAGGACATCTGCGACGCGCACTCGCGCCCGCTAAAGACACTCACGCGCTCCGCCATGACTGTGCTCAGCGCTCTTCCCTGGCGCGGCAACGCCACCGAATTGCGCGCGCTGCTCGAACGGCTGATGCTACTGGTGCCGGCGGGGTTGATCCGCCTCGAAGATGTACTCGCACATACGCAACTCGATGCCAGCGTGGGCCCGATCGGCGCCGACGCCACGCTCCGCAAGGCGCGCGCGCGGTTCGAGCGCGACTACATTGCCACCGTCCTGCAGCACCACCATGGGCGGGTGGCGGAGGCGGCGCGGGTGCTGGGCATTCAGCGCACGAACCTCTATAGAAAGATGCGCCGCCTGAACCTCCTGAGCGGGCCTGTGCAACGGCGGGAAGTGTGATGTCTCCAGGTCGATACATCGACGCTGGTCGAGATACAGAAACACCTCAAACGTGCTTGACCTTGGTTACGCCAGGGACCACCATTGAGGAGCCAAAAGACGGTCTCGCTCCCCCAGAGCGCACACCGCTTGGCCGGCAGCAACGTCGGCAGAAGGATGTCAGTCATGAAGAACCGATTTGCAGCGACCGCGATGGCCATGCTCATGGCGAGCAGCGGGACCCTTGCGCAGCAGACCGGACAGACGACGCAGCAGGCCACGCAGATCAGTGGCACTGCGAAGGACGAAGCCAAGACGCCGTACACGGATTACACCGTGCGCGTGCGCGAAGAGAAGCAGTGGCTGATCGCCGCCACTGTGCCGCTCGACACCTATGGCGCGTTCACGATTCCCAATCTGCCCCAGGACAAGTTCTACGTCGAGCTGGTGAACAAGGACGGCAAAGTCGTCTGCGGCGAGGGTCCGTTCAACCTGGCGGAGAAGCCCATCACCGACGGCGTCGTGATCGACTGCAACAAGGTGCCGGCCGCCTGGTGGCTGCTCGCGGGCGCAGCGGCCGCAGGTATCACAGCTGGTGTGGTCACCACGGGCGGAGCCGCGAGCCCCTCCCGCTAGCGCAGTTCTTACTCACCCTCTGCTGCCTCCTTGGCAGCGTCACCGCTCTCTCCGCACAGGATGCCGAACCGGGCAGTAACGCCCGGTTTCGCCTTGGGGCGCTCCGCTTCACACCGTCAATCGCGCTCACCAACGTGGGCGTCGACAACAACGTGTTCAACACGGTGGACGACCCCCAGCGAGATGTCACGACGGACATCGGGCCACGGGTGGCCTATTGGCTGCGGATGGGGAAGGCACGGCTCTCGGGCATTTCGCTCGGCCAGTACCTCTACTTCAAGGACTTCGCGAGTCAGCGCTCGTGGAGCACGAACCAGCAAGGGCGCATCGCCGTCCCGCTCGGCCGAGTCGCGCCGTTTGTTGACGCCACCTACCGCAATTCCCGCGAGCGGCCCGGGTTTGAGATCGACGCCAGGGCTCACCGGCGCGAGTGGGTGGGTAGCGCAGGCTCAGAAATTCGCCTGTCGCCAAAGACGACGCTGGTGCTCAGCGGCTCCCGAGAGACATTCCGCTACGACAATGAAGAGTCATTCCTCGGCGTCAATCTGGCCAACACGCTCAACCGGCACACGGACCTGGGCCGCGTGCAACTGCGGTACACGCTCACGCCCCTGACCACCTTCGTGATGAATGCCGACGCCTTACGCGATCGCTTCGACTCGACGGTGGCCAGAGACGCCGACAGCCTCCGCGTCATGCCTGGCTTCGAGCTCAAGCCACGAGCACTGATCTCGGGAACAGCGGCCGTCGGCTTCCGGCGCTTCAATGTGCTCGATGGCCGCACTGAGGATTTCAGCGGCGTCACCGCCGCGGTGAACGCGCGCTACGCGCTGCACTCCACGCAATTCGGCCTCAAACTGAACCGGGATCTCTCGTATTCGTTCGAGCAGGAGACGCCATACTACGCGCTCACCGACGTCACCGTTGAGATCACCGAGCGCCTCTCGCGTTCGTGGGACGTGCTGGCGCGCGGGGGCCGTCAGACCCTCGCCTATCGCCGCGCGTCTTCAGCCAGTGGCGCCGATCGCACCGACCACGGCGTCGTCTACGGCGCCGGTATCCACTATCGGCTGGGAGATACGGCTCAGCTTGGCGTCGATGGAAATTACTACCGCCGGGACGCGGCAAGTACGGTGCGAAACTACGATGGACTTCGAATTGGCGCGTCGGTCACCTATGGCTCGCGCCAGTGAACGCCCTATGACACGACTTTTTCTGGCCCTGACGCTGATCGTCGGCGTCGCCGCCCCCGCCGGCGTGCGCGCACAGACCGACTACTCCATTGGTTCGCAGGACGTCCTCACGGTCACCGTGTTTGGCGAAGCGGAGTTCTCCGGCCGATTCACGGTGGAGCAGGACGGCACCTTCACGTATCCCCAGCTGGGTCGCATCAAGGCCGGCGCGCTCACGCTCCGCGCACTCGAAGCCGAGCTCAAGAAGCGTCTGGCCGATGGCTACCTGAAAAACCCTCAGGTGGCAGTCGCCATCGAAACCTATCGCAGCCAACGGATTCTGGTGATGGGCGAGGTGCGATCACCGGGTGAGTATCAGCTGAACGGCGAGATGACGCTACTGGCCGCGCTGGCGCGCGCCGGATCGCTGGCGCCAAGCGCGGGACACGACGTCCTGGTCGTGCGGTCCCCTAGAAAGACGGCCGGCTCGTCCGATCCACAGGAGCCCGAGATCATTCGCGTCGACCTCGCGGCGCTACAGGCGGGCAACCTCACCCAGAACGTTCAGCTGCAGGATGGCGACACGATCAACGTCCCCAAGGCGCAGTCCGTCTTTGTGACGGGACAGGTGAAGTCGCCTGGCGGTTACGCTGTCGAACGCGGCACGACGATGCTGCAGGTCATTTCACTGGCGGGTGGCGTCTCCGACCGTGGCGCTGAAGGACGCGCCAAGATTCTCCGCATGGTCGACGGCAAGCAGAAGGAAATCAAAGCGAAGTTGACCGATCTCGTGGAGCCGGG
>JBEBGG010000071.1:0-18564 GCA_040081555.1 Vicinamibacterales bacterium | reverse complement strand
AGGCGGAACAGCTGGCAAAAGACATTGCGCAGGTCACCGACGCGGGTCGAGGCCGGTTTCTGTCTGTGTTCGGTATGGCGCTCTCGCTGATGCGGAACTACGACTCGTTCAAGTCGCCGACACACTTCAAGCTGACGGACCTGCTGAAGAAGTTCGACAAGACCTTCGGCGGCACCAAGTCAGCCGAAAAGGGCAAGTACGGCAGCGTGGAAGGCACCCGCACCCGCTCTGACATCGAGAAGCGCCGGTCGGACCGTTGGAACTTCCTGTTCATCGCCGGGATGTGGTTCCAGGATCTCTTCAACTACGACTTCCGCCGCACCGAGATGTGCATCATCCCGTATGCCACGCAGCAGGGCGAAATCTCCTTCTGCGCCTACAACACGGGCGTCGGCTGGCGCAACATCATCGAGAAGATGCACATGACCGCCACGCTCACCAAGTGGTACGAAGAGCACGGCCGGCACGAGATCTTCGCTGGCGGAAAATCCGTCGAGCTCGACTCCAGAGAACACTCGCTGACGCTGAACGAGGAAGCGGTTCGCAAGGGCGCGCAGACCGACCTCGACGATCTGGGGATCGCCAAGAACGCCCGCGACGAGAAGATCGCTGCGCGAAAGCACAAGACCCCGGAAGAGGCGGCCAAGGAAGCGGCGCACAACGCGGAAATGGCCAAACTCTATGCGCAGCACGTGCTCAAGGAACAGCCGACGCTTCAGATTCAGGGCCTGAGCATCAAGAAGAAGAAGCAGGACGTGCAGGAAGTGCTTCACAAGCCCACGGTCTAGTCGAAGGCGCCGCTGGGCGCCAGTGACCACGACGACCCACACACGCCGAAGGGGCCGGTTGCGAAAGCAGCCGGCCCTTTTGTCTTCAGCACGCTCACCGCCGAGCGCCGATTGCCCAGTTATGATCCCCTCATGGACAAGACCCTGATGTTTGTTGGTGCGTTGATGGGCGGCGTGGGTGTGGCTGTTGGCGCCTTTGGCGCGCACGGACTGAAAGGCCGGCTGTCGCCGGAGATGCTGGCGGTCTTCGAAACAGGGGTGCGCTACCACCTGTACCACGCGCTGGCGATTCTGGCGACGGCAGCCTTAATGTCACGCCTCGGTGGCCGCGCGCCGATTGTCGCCGGCTGGAGCTTCTTTGCCGGCATCGTGATCTTCTCAGGCAGCCTGTACGCCCTGGCGCTCAGCGGCGTGACCATCCTTGGCGCCATCACGCCGATTGGCGGCGTCGCGTTTCTGGTGGGCTGGATCGCCCTGGCGGTCGCTGCGTTCTGAAGGCAACCGGCTAGCGCTCTGGCGCGGGGACTGTGCGCGTAGCGGCGCCCCATCTTGGTGACGCCGGACGACGAGGGAGATGTCTGCCCGCCGGCGCTACTTCTTCTTGGCGGCCTCAGCCTCAGCCGCCTCCTTCTCCGCTGCCCGCGACGCCGACAGCAGATTGCTCATCCCGTAGTTGCCTTCGTGGCAGGCGTACTCGTAGATGTCAGCGTCGAGCCGCACGGCCGGCATCTCAATCGTCCACGGCTTTGTGAACGTCGTCGGATCCTCAATCGTGGCCCGGTAGGTCAGCGTGTCCTTGTCCGTGCGCGTGAAACGCTCAATCAGATGGAGGTTCTCGGAAGAGCCACGAAATGTAGTCTTGTTCGTGAAGTTGGTCGTGTCCACGACGAGCGTGTCGCCTTCCCAGTGTCCGCGAGGGTCGCCCATCCACTGACGGAGCCCCGGCGCCAGATGGGGCCGGCCGTCGAGCGGAATGATCCGGGCATCGTGGATCATCTCGGCCAGGATGGTGACGTTGTCCTTTGTCTGAAAAATCTGGTAGTTGTTGTTGTAGGCCGTCGGCAGCATGACGTCGGGCACACCTCGCGTGATGCAGCGTTCCCAGATGCCACGCTCCAGCCAGGATCCAACGATGGAAAACTGCTGGATGCCGCTCTGCGGAATCGCACGAGCCACGCGCGCTTGCCCGTCCGGCGTCAGGGGCGGGATGCGCCCGTCGGGCGGATCGACGACGAGCGACGTGCGCATGGTCGGAATCACCCGCGTGCCGCGGTCGTACCAGGCCTCGTTGTACGCGCTCGTGACGTCGCTATTCTTGCCCGGCTGCCTCTGGAGATCGACGTTGCGCCCGTCTGCGACCTTCTTCGCGTACACGACGGCTTCCTCCGCGGTCAGCGTCGCCTTGTCAGCCAGCTCCTTGGGGCGTTCAAACGGCGTGACAGTCGCCGTGGACCACACCCCCTGGAGATCGGGGTGCCCCCACGGGGTGCGCGGCACCGCCGTGGGCTTGCCGGCTCCCGCGGGGCCCGCCGCCGGCTTGCTCTGCGCGGACAGCGTGGCAAAGAATGCGAGTACCAGGATCGCGAGGACGGCACTGAATCGTGTCACGAGATACCTCCGGCTTGATGGCGGACGGCGGAGGCGAAGGGCTCTCGGCCCTCGCCTCCTGACCCCGATCAGAACGTGAGCTGCGCGCCGAACTTAACCAAACGGCCGTCGAGAATGGCCTGAGGCGTCAGCCACCGCGGACCGTAGGCCGCGTTGATGGACAGCACCGGACTGGCGTTGAACGCGTTGTAGAGGTCGAGGGAGGCGTTCAGGCGAATGCCGTGCTGGAATCGAAGCGTCTTCGCCAGGCGCAGATCCACCTGATTGATGCGTCCCTCGAACATCGTGTTCGGCTCGATCAGATTGACGGTCGACGTGCCGTTGCAGACGGCGGCCAGGCCGCACGATGCCAGATTGCGTCCCAGCGACGGCGCAATCTGAGCGTTCGTTGCGACATAGCTCGCCTGGATGGGAATACCCGGAAGGCTCTGGTACGTGCCACTAGCGCCGAAGCCCCACGGCAGAGGGTAACTGGCGTACAACTTGAGCTGCGAATTCGCCCGCATGGGCGTCACCACCCGGCATTGATAGAGTGCCTGGGGCGAGTCCACAACGAAGCATGCGTCGGTGACCCGCCGCCCCGTGTCGAAGCCGCCACCCACCTGGACCGCACGTGGCAGCCGGGCAGCGAAGCTCAGGTTCACGAAATCAGCTGTCTCCTTCTGCTCGCCGAAGTTCGACGCCGGCAACGCCAGGACGTCGATCTGACCAAAGCGCGCCACTGACACGTCGGCAAGGCCGCTGATAACGTAGCCCCCGCCGCCAGGCAGGCGCGGATCCGCAGGGGCCGTGATCGAGTAGGGACTGTAGTTTTCTGGCACGACAGCCTGGTTGTCCGAGGCCGTGAAATTGCCGAACCAGCGACGGTAGTAGCCGCCGGTGACCGACAGCCCCGGCATGAGCTCGTGCTGCACTTCGGCGGACACGTTCCAATTGTTGGCGCGCACACCGAACCCTTCGGTGATGGCACTCGAGAGGCGGCTCGTGACCCGAGGCTGGCCGAAGGTCGCGGCTGAATAGGGCCCGAGTTCCGATTCTTGGGGCGTGAAGTCGCCATTTGCGTCGGTCCAGTTGCGCGAGGCCGTGCTGACCACCGTGGCCACGGGATTGGCCGCTCGGGCCAGGTCCACGCCAACGCCCCCGACGTAGCGACCGACGTTGCCCTTGAGCGCCGTCTTGCCGGTGCCGAAAATGTCCCACGCGACGCCAGCCCGAGGGTTCACATCCTTGAAGTTCGGGACGTTGGGCACGGCCGCATAGCTACGTTCGGGCAGGTACTGGTTGGCGGGCAGCTTCTGGGCCGGCACGAAGGAATTCAGGTAGTCGTAGCGTAGGCCGAGGTTCAACGTCAGGCGGTTGACCGTCCACTGATCCTGCACGTACAGGCCGAGCTCGGCCTTCTCCCGCTCCTTCAACTCGATCGGCGCGGCCCAGATATTCACCGAGAGCGGCACCCCGTTGCGGAACGTGTAGTCGATGTTGCCGTTGATAGTCTGGTACGCGCGCCGCCAACCGTGCAGTAGCGTCAGGCCGGTCTTGATCGAATGAGAACCGGTGACGTACGAGGCCGAGAAGCGCTCGTTGACCTGGGCGCTGGTCCGTCCACCGACCGCCGTAATCCCGGCGATGTTGGGCGAGTTGTACCGGAAGCCAGTCGATACTTCGAGGATAGAAATGTCATTGGGGCCGACCTCAGGCTGAGCGAAGCCGGGCCACTGCAGCGGGTGGCCGGTGAAGCCGGCCTCGAGCAGCAGCCTCGTGGTGACCGGCGCGGTCCACGTGGCCTGCGCCAGGTAGGCGGGCTTGAACCGGAAGCCGACCACGGCCTCGGGCGCGGCGGTGCCAGCCACGGGCCGACAACTGCAATCGTCCTGGATATCGCCGAAGAAGTTGAACTTGTTGCGCGGCGTCGCCTGCCAGGTCAATCGGAGGTTCTGGGAGTAGTTATGTTCGTTGTTGATGGCTGGACGGCTGAGGTCGGGTGTGTAGAACGGCGTGCCCTGCGTCTTGTTGAAGTAGTTGCCGGCCACGATGTTCGACCGGCCCCACGAACGGGTCGCGGTGAAGAACCACAGCTTGTCCTTCACGAGCGGTCCGCCCAGGCCTGCGTTGGCGTCCCAGATTTCCTTGACCGAGTTCACCAGCGTCAGGCCGCGAGCCCTCAAGCCGTCGGTCAGGTTGTCGCTCTGAAAGTCGTTGTTCGTCCAGTTGCCAAGCAGGTACCCCGCGAATCGGTTGCCCCCTTCTTTGGGCACGACGTTCATGATGAGGCCCGCCTGCGGGCTTTCCGCAGAGATGCCGCCCGTCTGGAGCACGATTTCCTGGGTGCTGCCCATGTTCATCAAGATGCCGCGCCCGCCGCCCCCGATCTCGAGACTCGTCGCGCGCATGCCATCCCACATCAGCAGGCTGTCGAACGCGCGGCTGCCGTGCACCGACGTTGACACAAACGACTCGCCGCGGCTGCCGCCCACGTCCTGCTGCGTGGCTGCCATCTGCAGGCCTGGGGTAATCGAAACCAGCGCCTGCACGGAACGTCCGCCCGAGGGCAGTGCATCGAGTAGTTCGCGCTGCACAACGGACTGCTGGCGGACGTTCGACGTGTCGACCAGCGGCGAGGCGCCGCTGACCGTGATCGTTTCCTCCACCGATCCCACGCGCATATCAGCGTTCACCGTCGCCGTGAAACCACCCGGCAGATCGATGCCTTCACGGCGGACGCCGCTGAACCCCGTGAGCGTAAACGTCACGACATACTGGCCGGGACGGAGGTTCACGATGTTGTAGCGGCCTTCTCCGTCGGTGACACCGCTACGTACCTTCTCGATGAGCGCCGGGCTGGATGCCTCAACGGTAACGCCAGGGAGCACAGCTCCCGTCGTATCTCGGACCAACCCAGCGATACCACTCGCGGCCTGGGCGGAGGCGAGTGTCGGAAGAAGGAACACGGAGCCGAGGAGCAGTGCAGCGACGCGCGCGAGCAGCCTGACAACCATACGTGCCCTCCAGGGGTTGGTTTGTAGTGGTGCGGATGCTAGCATGACGTCCGCTCGCGCAACCTTGATTTTTTCGGCATATTGAAGTAGCGCTGCTCATCTTTCAGGGGGCATGTATCATGCGGCCTAGCCCGAAGCTCCTCCTCACCCTCCTCCTGGCCCTTCCGGTCTGGAGGCCTGCCCCGGTTGACGCGCATTCCTCCGAGCGATGGGTCGGCACATGGGCGACCGCGGTCGTCGAACGTGCTCCCGCACCGCCGCGCCCGTCGCAGGCCGACGCGCCTCGGCCCCAGGGTCCGCCTCCCGTGTCACTCAACGACGTCACGCTTCGACAGATTGTGCGCACGAGCGTTGGCGGCGACCGCGTCCGGGTGGTCTTCAGCAACACCTACGGGCGGACGCCGCTGCGCATCGCCGCCGCTCACGTCGCCCTTCGGTCCAAGGACGCGACGCTGGCGCCTGGCTCAGGCCGTCGGCTCACCTTCGGCGGCCTCGCGGAGACCACGATTGCCGCCGGCGCAGTCGTCGTCAGCGACGCCGCGGCCCTGAAGGTGCCGGCACTGACCGACCTCGCCGTCGACCTGTATCTACCCGGCGACAGCATCGCCGCCACCTCGCCGATTACGACGCACAACGGCGCCAGGCAGACCAACTACCTGTCGACGGCTGGCAATCACGCCGGTGTTGCCGACTTCCCGGTGGCGACCACGACCGCAGCATGGTTCTTCCTGTCCCGCGTCGAAGTGACCTCGCCATCGGCAGCGGGCGCAGTCGTCACGCTGGGCGATTCGATCACCGATGGCTACAACTCCACGCCGGATCGGAACAGCCGGTGGCCCGACCACCTTGCCGCCAGACTGCTCGGCCCGAAGAACCGCATGGCGCTTGGCGTCTTGAACGTCGGGATCGACGGCAACAAAGTGACGATGGACGGCCTCGGTGTCAGTGCGCTCGCGCGCCTCGATCGCGACGTCCTGGTGCAGACCGGCGTCACCTATGTTGTGGTGCTCGAGGGCATCAACGACGTGGGCCTGGCCCGGGGCGGGCCCCGCGCGACGGCCCCTCAGTTGATCGCCGCGCATCGCCAACTGATCGCCCGCGCCCACGCGCGTGGGCTCACAATCTACGCCGGCACCCTGCTCCCCTTCGAGGGCACAACCATCCCCGACTACTTCACGCCTGAGGGGGAGGCCACACGAAACGCGGTGAACCAGTGGATCCGCACGAGCCGCGAGTACGACGGGGTCATCGACTTCGAGGCGGCTCTCCGCGATCCGAAGCAACCGGCAAGGCTCCTTGCCGAGTACGACTCGGGCGACCACCTGCACCCGAGCGACGCGGGATACGCGGCGATGGCTGCAGCCATCGATCTGAAGCTGTTCAAGAACGCCGCCCGGCCCAGGTAAAGGCGTGGCGCATCACTCTCGGGGCGCCGCTGCCGGAGGCGGAACCGGCGGGACTGCCCCAGGGGCGCCTAGTGCGAACACGGAAATACCAGGTCCGGTCGGCCCTGCAGGAAACGTCAGGTACTGGCGTCCCGCCACCTGATATGTGATTGGAAACCCAGAGGCGACAAAGGGCAGGCGCGTCTGGAAGACGATCTTGCCGCTCTTGGCATCGTGCACGTTGAGATCTCCATCGCCGTCGCCCACGATGACAAGACCACCGCCGGTTGTCAGCGTGGCTGTCGTCGGCCCCCGGCGCGTCGGGTTGCTCCACAGAATGCCGCCGGTGACCGTGTCCATCGCGATCAATCCCCCGCGTGAGTTCGGGCTCTCCGGGTGCGGGAACGTCGAGACCGTTTTCTCGCCGGCAAATGGCCGCACTGAATTCCCACCGCCGCCCTCGACCTTTTCGACGGCACTGAAGATGCTGCGCTGGCACGAGAGGCTGATCGGAATGTAGAGCGCCTTCGTGGCCGGGTGGTAGGCCATCGCCCGCCACGTGCGGATGCCACCCAGTCCCGGGCAGAAGTCGAGGGCGACGCCGTCCTCTGGGATCATGCCTGGCCGGTAGGTGACGCGCCCCGTGCTGGTGTTCAGGTCCACGATCGTCTGATAGCCGAGATCGCGGGCGCTAAGGAACCGGCCGTTGGTCCGGTCGATCTCCCAGAGGATGCCAAGCTTTCCCATCTTGAAGATCGACCGACGATCGCCACGGTCGATCAGGATGCTCTCGAACACTTCATCCATGTCGTGGGTCTCGCCGGGCAGGAACTGGTGGAACCAGACAATCTTGCCGGTCTGCGGGTCGAGCGCGAGCACGCTGTTCGTGTACAACGCGTCGCCGTCGGTCCCCCGAGAAACCCGTGCCCACGGCTTGGCCTGCGCGACGGACCAGTAGATCAAGTTCGTGCGCGGGTCGTAGCTGCCAGGAATCCACGCGTCTCCGCCGGCTCTGAACGTGAGTGGCAGATCGCCCCAGGTGTCCCCACCCGGCTCGCCGGGACGGGCGATCGTGGAGGTGCGCCACACCTGCTTACCCGTGTCCGCGTCGTGCGCAGAGATAAAGCACACGTCGTTCTTGTAGCGGTCGCAGCCGGTCATGCCGGCCACGATCCGGCCGTTCACCACGATTGGACCGCTCGTGTAGCGATACCCGAGCTTGTAGTCGGCGACCGTCTCGTCCCAGACCACAGCCCCCGACTGGGCGTCGAGCGCGACGATGTGCGCATCGGGGGTGTTCAGGTAGATACGATCTTTGAAGATGGCCAGCGAGCGCATGCGCCCGTCGAACGCAGGCTTGGCTTCGAGAGTCTTGCGATATTCCCAGCGCAGCTGGCCGGTGGCGGCGTCGAGCGCGAGCACGCCGCCGCTGCCCTTCTCGTCCATCGGTTTGGCCAAGTACATCGTCCCCTTGTAGACAAGAGGCGTCGTCTCGCCAACGCCGGGCGTCACGACCCGCGACCAGACCAGCGTCAGTCGCGCCGCGGTCTGCACGTTGATCTGGCTGAGGGGACTGTATCCCCACCCGTCGAGGGTACGACGCCAATTGATCCAGTCGGCGGGATCCGGATTCTGGAGCATCCGGTCGGTGACGGGCACAAAGCCCGCCGTCTGTGCGGAGGCCAGCGCAGCGGCGAGACCGACGGCGACGACGATAGCGCAAAGAAGGCGCGGCATTGGGTTCTCTCCAGAGCCCCCGGGGCGAGGGCACGATTCTCAAGCCATCATCGGGCGGCGACGGGCGCGTCGGCCCGGCGATGATACGCGCCGGTCTGGCCAGAGTCCACCTGCACAACACGGCGGCGGCCCTGAAAGCATGTGACTGGTGCGCAGATGAAATGAGGCAAGGAGAGCACTTGCCTCCTCACTTCCCGCGGAGGGACGACCGTGGCCGCCGTCCTGCGTGCAAGACGAGAACGCTTAGCGCTGTGGTGTCCGCCGTGCCGGCGTTTTCGAGGCGGGCGCCTTTGGCGCTGGCTTTGGCTTGGGTGGTAGAGGCGGCAAATACTCGATCATCACATTGCTGATGATCGCGATCGGTCGTCCGAGCGCCGTGTAGTTTGTGGAACCGTCGGCCCGATCCACGAGGAGCTTCTCGCCGAGGAGGCTGACCTGATTCTCGCTCTCGGGGATGTTCAGCGTAATCGCCTCAAGCCCGGTCGGCGCCACCGCCTTCAACCCGGTGGACCCGGCCCCCCCACCAATGCGATCCAGAAAATCCCCCGGCGTCCTGAACTCACTCTGAATCGCAGCCCGGCTGAGGAGCGTATTGTCCAAGGTCAAGGCACCAATGGATGCCGTGTAGCGGGCAAACGCCGCGCGCGCGTCCTTCGTTTGCTCCACGGAAAATGTGTGGCGGTTGTGGAGGTCGAAGGTCAATATCACGTCACCGCGGTGTGGCGGAATCGTGATGACGATGCCTGCGGCAGGATCCCGGCCGGTGAGCACGTCACAGAACGCGAGTTTCGTGGTCACACCGACACCGAGTGGGTTCGGGCACGTCATCTGCGGAGCTTCTCGGGTTGGCGGTGGCGGCGGCGCCGGTTTCGCTGGTGCCCTCCGCGCCTGACCGCCTTCGACGCTCTGCCCCACCGCCAGGCACAGACTCATCATCGCGACGCCGATTCGCATGCCCATATAGTACGGCATCGGCCACGTGCGGCGTCCTGCGGCTACCCCAGCCAGAAGGTCGTCAGCACGAGGCTGATCACGCTGATCGGGACGCCAATCTTTGCGTAGTCCCAGAAGCTGATGTGGATACCACGGCGCCGTGCTCCTTCGACCACAATCAAGTTGGCAATCGAGCCAAGGATGGTCACATTGCCGGCAAACGTGCTCGAGGCCGCAAGGACGAGCCACGCGCGATGGGGATCGGGCAGCTGCGGAACAACCGACGTCAAGAGCATAACGGCCGGCACGTTACTGATGGCGTTTGAGAGTACGGCCGAGGTCAGGGTGAGACCGGCGACGGTACTAACGCCGAAGGGTCGGAGCCACTCAAACAGGCGGTGATCGAAGCCGGCGCGTGCGGCCGCCGCCACCAGTACGAACAGCCCCGCAAACAGCATCAACAGATCCCAGTCGACGGCGCGAAAGATCTTCGCCGGCCGCACGCGCCTGGTCACAAGGAGCACGGCTGCCCCGGCGGAAGCCGCCACAGCCGTGTCGGCCCCAGCGAGAAACCCCGCCAGAACAGCCAGCGCGACAAGCAGTGTCTTTGCCAGCAGCACCCGATGCACGCGGATTCGCTGAGGCGCACCCGGCAACGGTGACAGCGCGAGGTCGTGGCGAAAGACGACGCAGATCAGGGCCGCGTCCGCTGCAAGCAGGAGCAACGACAGCGGTCCGAGGGTCTGGGTGAATGCACTGAACGGCATCGCCGACAGGGCACCAATGAGGATGTTCTGTGGGTTTCCGGTGAGGGTCGCCGCGCTTCCGATATTCGAGGCGGTCGCCAGCGCCAGCAAGTAGGGGAGCGGCCGGAGCTGTCGGGCCTGGACCACGGCAATGACCATCGGCGTGAACACGAGACAGATGGTGTCGTTCACAAACAAGGCCGAGAGCAGGCCGGCACCAAACACCAGCACCACCACCAACGCGCGCGGCCGCTCGAACCGGCCCCCGATCCATGCAGCGCAGGCCGCCAATCCGCCCGAGAGCTTCAGATGGGCCACGATGACCATCATGCTGAACAGCAGCACGATGGTGCGAGCGTCGACGGCGCTGGCCGCTGCATCGAGGTCGATGGCCCCGGTCACCACCATCAACACGGCGCCGACCAGCGCGGCACCCGTGCGATCGATTCTCAGGAACGGCGCCCGGCCTGCCGCAATGACCGCGTAGGCGGCGATGAAGATGAGCGCGGTCAGCATACGAGGGCGCGCCGCTCGTCCAACGAGAGGGCGAGTAGTGCCCGGGCTTAGTCGTCCGCGCCGCAGGCGTCGACGGCCGCCGCAGGCAGGCCAAGGTTGGGCGTCGAGGTCCGCAACTTGATGAGTTCGAGGAATTCCATCCGCGTGCGCGCGTTGTTCCTGAAGGCGCCATGCATGGCGCTGGTGACCGCAAGTGAGTTCTGCTTCTGGACACCGCGCATCGACATGCACAAGTGCGTGGCCTCGACAACCACCGCCACGCCAAGCGGTGCGATGGTGTCGCGAATGGTATCGGCGATCTGGTTGGTGAGCCGCTCCTGCACCTGGAGCCGACGGCTGAAGACATCGACGATTCGGGGAATCTTGCTCAAGCCGATGACCCTGTTGCTCGGGATATAGGCGACGTGCGCCTTACCAAAGAACGGCAGCAAGTGATGCTCGCACAGGCTATAGAAGTCGATGTCCTTGACGATCACCATCTCGCTGTAGTCGACCGTGAACAAGGCGTTGTTGATGACCTCGGCAATGTCCGCCTGGTACCCGCTGGTCAGGAACTGCAGCGCCTTGGCGACCCGTTTCGGCGTGTCGGCCAGCCCCTCGCGGGTCGGGTCTTCCCCCAGTTCCACCAGCAACTGCCGAACGAGATCCTGCATCTCGGTATTGTATGCGGCCGGCATGCCGACGGTCGACGGATCGGCCCACCGTCACCCCTCGTCCTATAACCAGAGAGCCTCGGGTCGAGAGGTCATCGGGCCGCTCACTCACAGACATCACCTGAGGCCGCGGAACAAATCGCAGACGTTTCATTCCCTAGAGCGTGGCACGGTTTGTGATTAACGAACAACGTCCGAGGAGTGGACCATGATGTCGACCTTGCAGAGCCATTCGCCGAGCACCGAAACGCACGCGCCGCACCCGGCCGCGGGTGTCCAGAAGGTGGTGGTGGTCAACAGCAGCCCAGAGATCCTGAGTCTCGCTGAGCGGGCGCTTGCCGCGGGTCACTACGACGTGGTCTTTGTCGAGTCGCTCGAGCACGCGTATTCGCAAATTCGCCGCGTTCAACCACACCTGGTCGTCCTCAGCCTCCGTATGTGCGATCGCGGGGCCCTCCAGGTGTTGTCGATGCTGAAGCTCGATCCGGAAACGCGACGTATCCCGGTGCTCACCTTTGCCGCTGAAGAGTCGGACGACAAAGACGAGACCGACGACGAATCGTCGGACAACAGGTTCCTGGCAACCTGGTCGCCGTCGCTCATGAACTAGGCGAACGCCTATTTCAGCTTGAGGTGTTCGAGGTAGTCGCCTGACTCAATACGCTGGGCACGGCCGAGCGGCGCGTTGTAGAAGTAGACCCAAGCGTTGGCGATGCAGCCATCGGCGAGCGTCACCGGAACTTCCGATCGCATGTACAGGCTGGCGTCCGGTTCAGTCGCGCTGAACCCTTCGATCGTGTCGAGGGTGGTCAAGACCGCATCGGGCTCCAGCATCTGGTGCACTTCGCCCCAGACCCGGGCGTCGTACGCGGGAATCGCAGCAGGATAGATGCCCAGGTCGAACAAGGCCGCCGGAATCGACCCGCGGCCGATCGGCTTGAGCGCCTGGTCCAACCTGGCCCGGCCTGGGCGCTTGAAGCCGGTCATCAGCGTGCCGTAGAAGAAGACCAAGTCGGTCATGTCGCCAGCGGGGTTCCTACGCCGGCATACGGCAGGCTCGCCGGAAACGTTTACGGGCGACAAACGGCGGCGAATCTGGTGGTGAACCTACTACTGAATCGTTGGCGTGTTTCGGCGTGCCCCTTGGGACATCGTCGTCGTCAGCTCATCGAAGAGCTCGACGGGTACGTCAAACGAGAGCGAGACCTGTCTCCCATCGCCTTCAAGCGTGAGCGCATCGAGAGCCGCCCGAGCCAGCGGATAACGCGACGACTGGAGGCGGGCCAAGGCCAGGCCACCGCGCACGATGTCACGCAGGCTGTTGGCCGACGCATCGTCTCGCGTCTCGACCCGAATCGTGCCGCGAACACCACCATCTACAAAGATGTTGGCGGAAAACCACTGGACTGGGGGCAGATTGTCGCTGACGACCGGCGGGAGCGCTGCGCTGGCAGTGAGGGCGTCGAATCGACCGACCGCCCAGGCCGTGCTGGAATCAAGATCTCTGACAAGACTCATCACCTCGTCGAGGCTGGTCACGTTCGCGCCGCCCTGTGACAGGGCAAGGGCAGCACGCACCTGCGAGGCGGAACCAAACACGATGAGCCCGGGCGCCATAAATGCCAAAGACACGGGGTGTTTGCCCTCTACACCCTCGGCGATGAGCAGGCGCTTGCCACTGACCTCTTCGACGCGGCAACCGTGCTCGCGCATCAGCGCTTCGATCTTCACGACGTCGAACCGGCCACGAGCCACCATGAGTGCCTCAAGGCCACGTGCGCTGCCCACAGACGGGGTCATGGCGGCGGTGATGCGGTCGAGGTCCGTGTCGATGTTGATGCCGGTCTGGGCTGCAAAGTCTGCCTGTCCGTGAGGCGTCGGGACCAGGGCGCGCAGTCGCTCACGCAGTGGCGACGTCATGATGGTGTGGACATCCGCCGAGGCGACCAGCGTGGCCGTGGCCGGGATGAACTGCAAATCTTCCGGGCCACGTCTGGAAGCTGCCCCGGAAGGGAAGCCGACGTAGTAGGCCAGAAGGCCCGTGCCCAGACCGGCTCCCAGCACCATGGTTGACGCGACGACAAAGTTGCGTGTCTTTGATGTCATGCTCGTACGCCTCACAGCACAATACGCTGGCGTCAAAGTCACTGTTCCAGGACGTATTCCTGCCGCTCAATAGTGCGCCCCGCCAGCCACAGCCCCCCGGCCACAATGCCGGCCAGCATCGCCAGGCTCGCGCCGATGCTCGGAACATCGAGAAGCACCTGCAACAACGCACCAATCGACGCGTCTGCCGGCATCGCGTGAGGCACCAAGGCCTGGAGATAGTAGGCGACAGAACACTGCCTGAGGAACCCAGGGAACATGACAACCCACGGCTCCCACCCGAACACAAACACCAGACCCGCAACCACCGGGCGCTTCAGTTTGGCTCCGACCGCGGAAAATACGGCGCCATACGCGGCAAGCCCGATGACCAGAATGCCGAGGTCGGCCACCAGCAGCGGGAACCCCTCACCGATATGGCCATCGCGCATCGGTTGGACCAGGAAGTACACAATCACGACCGACGGCAGGACAAGCAGAGCCGTACAGAGAAGATAGGCGAGGAACTTCCCTACCACCACGGCGGCCCGAGGAATCGGACGAGTGAATAGATACGTGATCGTCCTATCTTCGACTTCGTCCGCTACCAGGCTGGTGCCATAGAAGACGCCGAGTACGGGGACGATGAATCGGACGTAGAGCAACCAGATCATCATGCCGAAGACCGTCGGACCGCTGAGTTCAGAGCCATTGACTCGCAGGGCCGCGGTCGGCGCCAGAAAGGCGGTCAGCCGGATCGCGGCGGCGAGCACGACCGGCCCGCAGGTTAGAAGCGCGAGAAACACCGAACGCCTGGACCACAGCATCTGGCCTAGCGACAGATCGAAAATGCGCAGGGATGACGCGACAAGTCCGGACGAATGGCGAGCGGCGGGAACCCTCATCACTTCACCAGATACTGAAAAACGGCCTGCAGGTTATCGTCCGGCGATGTCACCTCGTACACCGCGCCACACTCGCCCGAGGCGGCCATGTCGGTGAGGCGCCCGTAGAACTCGTCGGGGCGAGCCGTCTGGACGACCACCGCCCCGTCCTCAAACGTGAGGCTCAGAACCCCCGCATCATTCAGGAACTCACGGGCAAGTGCGCGGGGCTGCTCCGCCTTGATATAGACCGTGTGCGGATGCTCGTCGATGAGATCGCGGATCTGATGCACGTCCCCCTCGGCGAGAATCCGCCCCTGGTTGATCAACAAGATGTTGGCGGTCATCGATTCAATCTCATGCAGGATGTGGCTCGAGACCAGCACGCTTCGGCCTTCGCGCCCCCACTCCTTGATCATTCGAATCGTCTTGCGGCGCGCCAAAGGATCCATCCCTGAGAGCGGTTCGTCGAGAATGATCAGCTCGGGATTGTGCGCCAGGGCCTGCGCCATCTTCACGCGCTGGCGCATGCCCAGGCTGTAAGCGCCGATCTTCTTCCCGGCCGCGTCGGTCAGGTCTACCGCCTCGAGCGCCCGGCGCGCCATGGCGTTGGCCTCGCTCTGGCTGACTCCGTTGAGCCTGACCAATGCCTCGACCCACTCGAGGCCCGTCATTCGCTCGTAGAAGCTGTTCTGCTCTGGACAAAATCCGATGCGATGGTAGAGGCAGGGATTGCGCCAGATGGGCTCGCCCAGCACCGTGATCGTGCCCTTGCTCGGACACAACTGACCGGTGATGAGCTTCATGAACGTCGACTTCCCAGCGCCGTTGGGGCCGAGCAACCCGGTAATGCCTGGTGGCACGGCAATCGTGACGTCGTTGAGCCCGATCACTTGTCCGTACCACTTCGACAGGTGTTCGGCGGTAATCACGCTCACACGACCACCTCAACGCCGCGCACCCGACGCTGCAGCACGTACACCGAACCAACCGCCAGAACACCAATGGCGATCAGTGCGACCGCAATCGATGCCTCCCCTCGAGACGGCAGCCCGAAGATCGCGTCACCAATGCGCGACAGATCCGCTGGCACGGAGATCCAGGACAAGCGCCGATCGCGCGTGACGGCATAGACAATGCCGCCAAGTGCTCGGGAGAAGAACATCAGCACCGCATACAGAATCCCGACGAATCGGCTGCTCTTCGACAACGACGACAGCGCCAGCATCATCAGCGTAACGGTCACAGCCTGCAGCCATGAGAACAGCGTGATTGCGGGAAACAGAAACAGGTTATCTCTCAAGAAGATCAGACTGCCGGAGAACGCGATCTGCACGAGCAAGAGCATGAACGCGGGCACCCACGTCACAAACAACAACAACGACGCCAGCACCGCGCACTTGCCGACGACGTATTCCAGGCGTGTCATCGGCTTCGAAAGGTAGATCTGCAGCGCGTTGGTCCGGCGATCGTTGGCGATGAGCCCCGAACCTGCATAGACGGTCACAAAGAACAGGAAGGCACCTTGCTGCTCGAGAAAATCTCTGAACAGATTCGCGTCTGGCGCGAGGAAGCTCGCTTGAGGCAGTGTCGTTGCCGCGTAGATCTGGACAGCCCGCACGACAAATGGCAGCCACGCCAACGCCAGCAGCGCCACAAACGCCCGCCGCCTCAGCATCGTGCCGACGCCGGCCCTCGCAATCACCCACCACGCGCGGCCAGACGGCACGCGCGTCCCGCGATAGCGTCGATAGCCCTGGTCGTGAATCGGCACTACTCGACGCCCACCGCTCGGGCAAATGCATCTTCAAGCGTCGACACGCTTGGTCGGAGGTGGCGCACCTGTATCTGGTGCGCTGCCGCCAACGCAAACAATTCGCGTGGACCACTGCTCCCCGGCACAAACACCCGCATCACATCGTCGTCGGTGCTGTGGCATTCGAAACCGGCGGCATTCAGGGTGGCGACGAAGGCGTCGCGCCCGGCGGGCGCCTTGATCCGCAACTCGAACAGCTGGCCGGGCGACTCCTTCAAGCTGTTGATCAGGCTATCGGCGACGACCCGCCCCCTGTCCATCACGATCACCCGGTTGCAGGTGAACTCGATATCTGGCAGAAGATGAGACGAGACAAGGACACTGACGCCCTTGTTGACAGCCAGGTCGCGAATCAGTGCCAGCATCTCATCGCGGCCCTTGGGGTCCATCCCATTGGTCGGCTCGTCGAGCAGGATCAGATCGGGGTCATGGACCAGCGCCTGCGCCAGTTTGATGCGCTGCTTCATGCCGGTTGAATAGGTCTCGACGTTGCGATATCGCGCTTCGCCCAACCCCACGTAGAACAGTACCTCGTGCGCGCGCTGCATCGCGTCAGGGCGAGGAAGCCCGGAGAGCTCGCCGCAGTAGGCAACAAAGGAGACGGCGTTCAGCCCAGGAATGTGCGCATCACACTCGGGCATGTAGCCGACATGGGCCCGAATCCTCCTTTGTTGGAGGGCGACGTCGTGGCCCAGCACCGTCATCCGTCCTCGGGTGGGCGTCACGAACCCGAGGAGCGCCTTGATCATGGTGCTCTTTCCAGCGCCGTTTGGCCCCAGCAAGCCCACGGCTCCAGCCCCGAAGGCTACCGTCACGCCAGAGAGCGCGTCCTGCCGGCCATAGACAACGGCGACGTCGTCTAGCGTCGCAACGGGGGAAATGGCGTCCATGTCTCTGTCTGGTAATACGCAGGCCGATACCAGCGCGTTCCTCGCTACCGACGGGATTGGACGGCGCCGTTGGCGCGACGGCCGCAGACTATGCGGCGCTTGCAGCGCACCCAATCCCTTTTTGCACGACGGCGATGGCGCTCTCACTCAAGCCGTAGTCCGACAACTCGGAAGGCAGGGCCCAGAGCGCATCAGCCGTGTCTGACCCGGCTCGTAACGTCCCGCCGACCGCCGTGCACAGAAAATCGATCAGCACGTAGTGATACTCCACCCGCCCCTGATCGTCATGGTGAATACGGTCGAACACGCCGAGCAGCGGCCCTACATGAACATTCAGGCCCGTCTCTTCCCGCACTTCGCGCAACAGTGCACCGGCGACCGTCTCTCCAGTCTCGACGGCGCCTCCCGGCAGGCTCCATTCGCCCATCAGTGGGGGCTGGCCACGACGCACAAGCAGGACGCCCTCGGGAGCAATAATGACTGCACCGACAGCCACAATCGGTCGGTCAGGAAAGCGGCGGCTCACTCGCCCATCACTTTCACGACGACACGCTTTTTTCGCCGTCCATCAAACTCCGCATAGAACAGCTGCTCCCACGGTCCGAGATCGAGCGCACCATTGGTGATGGGCAACGTCACCTGGTGGCCCATGATGGTGCGCTTCAGGTGCGCGTCCGCGTTGTCCTCGCCGGTTTGATGATGGCGATAGGGCAATCCTGCCGGCGCCAACTTCTCGAGCCACGCATCGAAGTCGTGGAGGAGGCCGTCCTCCCAGTCGTTGACGAAGACCCCAGACGTAATGTGCATGGCCGACACCAGCACAATCCCTTCCTGCACACCGCTCTTCTTCACGATCGCCGAGACGTCGTCGGTGATGCGGACGAATTCGTGCGGCCGACGGGTGTTGAACCAGAGATAGTCGGTATGGACGGACATCGTTTAGAGGCGGAGCGCCGGGTCGGCGTTGATGTCGAGCGGTGACGTGACGCCTGCCGCGATCTTGCGTAAGCCCGCAGCCGCGATCATCGCAGCGTTGTCGGTGCTCAGGCCAAGACTGGGCACAAACGTTGGCATTTCGCGCGCATCGCCGTGGGCCTTGAGGTCGGCGCGAAGACGACTGTTGGCCGAGACGCCGCCGGCGACGCCAACGCTGCGGGCCCCGTAGCGGCGCGCCGCGGTAAACGTCCGCTCAATCAGCGTCGTCACGACGACGCGCTGGAAGCTGGCACAGAGATCGGCAACGGCAGGCTCTGACAATGGCGAATGCTCCTGCACGTAGCGGAGCACGGCCGTCTTGAGTCCACTGAAGCTAAAGTCAAGGTCGCCCTTCAACTCCGGCGCGTTCCGATCGGCGTGCGTGAGCCGTGTTCCCGGCAGCGTCACAGCGCGGTCGTTGCCAGACTTCGCCAATCGATCAATGACGGGCCCGCCTGGATAACCGAGCCCAAGCAGTTTGGCCACCTTGGCGTACGCCTCGCCCGCCGCATCGTCCCGCGTACGGCTGAGCAGTTGATAGTGCCCCACGGC
>JBEBGG010000070.1:0-18635 GCA_040081555.1 Vicinamibacterales bacterium | reverse complement strand
CTGCCAGACGACCGCGCCGCGGTCGCCGTGCCGATGATCGTCAACGACGAGGTGGTGGCGGTGGTCTACGCGGATCAAGGCCAGGAGGGCGATATCGACCGCGCCTCGTGGCCGGCCATCGTGGAACTGCTGGCGCGCCACGCGTCGCGATCGCTTGAAGCCATCACCGCGCATCGCCTGGCTGCGACGCTCGGCTCCGCTGCGACGCGTCCGCGGGTCGTGTCCAAGCCGGCAGATGTGGTGTCCAGGGTGCCGGACGTGCCACGGATTCCAGCGGTTTCAGGGGAGCTGGATGAGGCGAGCGCCGAGGCGCAGCGGTATGCGCGTCGTCTCGTTGAGGATCTTCGCGCCGCGCACGACGAGGAAGTGCAGGCGGGTGTTCGCGACGGCGATCTCATGGTCCGGCTCGGCGGTCCCATCGCCACCGCGTGGTCGCTCTACGAGGCGAAGGTGCCCGAGTCCATTCGCAACGTCACGAACTTCTTTCACGCCGAGATGGTGCGCACGCTCGCGGGTGGCAACGCGTCGTTGTTGACCCCAAAACCGTGAGGCCTTCGATCATGAAGTCCTGGCCCGTTGTGGTGGCCCTCGTGCTGATCGCGGTGTGCGTTGAGCAGCCACGCGCGCAGCAGGGGAGCGGCGTCCAGCCAGCTGACCGGTCCTTGGCGACCGGCGTCACGGTGCTGACCGCTACGGCGCATCCGCCGATGCCGCGGGAGTTATCGCTGGCGCTACTGATTCCCGACAAAGCGGACGTGGGTCGATCGGGCGTGGGGGCTCTGGTCTCGAACGTCGCCCGTCTCTATGGAGAGAAAGACTTCACCAAGGCGCTCGGCGCTGCGTCCCCGCTGGCGACGCAACCGGGACCACTCGCCCTTTACGCGGCCTACTACATGGGTCTGTCTCAGCTGAAGCTCGACAAGCCCGCCGACGCGCTGCGCACGTTCACGTTGATCTTGGCGCAGAGACCCGTGGGCTATTTGGCAGAGGCCGCG
Organism: Vicinamibacterales bacterium; assembly: GCA_040081555.1. Classification (GTDB taxonomy): domain Bacteria; phylum Acidobacteriota; class Vicinamibacteria; order Vicinamibacterales; family CAVVIG01; genus CADEEX01. The sequence goes on along the minus strand of JBEBGG010000070.1, from coordinate 17,640 downwards.
CTCCTTGGCGTGGCTGACGCCAACGTGGCGCTCAACAAGCCCGCCGAGGCGGTCGAGATCTACGAGCGACTGCTGGCAGACCGGCCGAGCAGTGTCGAAGACATCTTGATGCGGCTCGGACGCGCGGCGACTGCGCAGGGCGACGTCGACAAGGCGGCTGAGGCGTTCAGTCGTGTCTTCTACGAGTTCGCGCTCGGTGAATCAGCGGCAGCCGCCGGTACCGAGATGAAGTTGCTAGGCGTTCGGGCCATTACGCCAAATTCGCCGCGCTTCAGGCTGGAGCTCGGACGTGCGCAGCGGCTCCTCTCGGCCAAGCTGTACAAAGATGCGCGCGAGACGTTCGGCGACCTGGCGTCGCTGGCGACCGGGGACGACAAGAATCTCATCACGCTACGAATCGCAGAGTGCGACTACTACCTGCGCAGGTTCCGGATCGCCCGAGACGACCTCAAGCCATTGACAGATGATCCGGGCCCGCGCCAGGCCGAGGCGCTGTATTTCTATGCGATGGCCGCGCGCGATCTTGGCGATGGCGGAACCTTTCTGACGGTCACGCAGCAAATCGCCAAGACGTTTCCAACCGACCCGTTTGCCGAGCAAGCGCTCGATAGCCTGGCCAATTTCTATGTGCGCCAGGACGAAGACGAGAAGGCGGACGCGGCGTTCCGGGAGCTGCTCGAGAAGTTTCCGACCGGCGGCCACGCAGAGCGTGCCGCATGGAAGGTTGGTTGGCGTGCCTACAGAGCCGGGCGCTACGACGAGACGGTCCGCTATTTCGAGCAGGGCTCGGCCAACTTTCCGCGCTCGGATTTTCGCCCCTCGTGGCTCTACTGGGCGGCGCGTGCGCACGAGCGGCTCTCAAACCGTACTCTCGCCAATCTTCGCTACGGGATCGTCGTCGCGGACTACATGAACACGTACTACGGACGTCTGGCGGCAGACCGGCTTGGCGCGTCTGCGACCGCGGCGGCGCGGGCCGCGACGGCGTCGTTGGTGCAGGGTGATATCCCGCTGGCCTCTGCGCTTCCGGGAAACAGCACCGTGATCAAAGCGCTGCTCGGCGCCCGTATGTTCGGCGACGCGTTGAATGAACTGCGGTATGCACGCCGGAGTTGGGGCAGCTCGTCGGCGGTGGAGGCGACCATCGCCTGGACCAATCAGGAGCAGTCGCGCACCGAGACCGGCATGCGCCGCTTTCAGTTGGTGCGTGGCGCCATCAATACGATGCGACGCGCCTACCCGCAGTTCCTGACGGTGGATGGCGCAATGCTGCCCCATGACGTGCAGACGGTGATCTATCCGATCGCCTACTGGGAGCTCATCGAGAAGTACTCGGCGCTGAACGGCCTCGATCCGTATCTGGTGGCGGCGCTGGTCCTCCAGGAGTCGACCTACGTGGCCGACATCAGGTCGCACGCGAACGCGTACGGCCTGATGCAGTTGCTCCCGTCAACGGCCAGACAGTATGCGCGGAAGTTGAGGCTCCCGTACTCGTCTCGTCTGCTGACGAATCCGGAGGCCAACATCCGGATGGGTACCGCGTACTTGGCGGACAAGATGCGCCAGTTCGGCGGTATCCACCTGGCGCTGGCCAGCTACAACGCGGGCGAGGGCAACGTCCAGCGCTGGCTCGCGCTGCGGCAGGGCATCGAACGCGAAGAGTTCATTGATGACATTCCGTACGCCGAGACGCAGGGCTACGTGCGGAAGATCATCGGCATGGCCGAGGACTACCGCCGGCTTTACGGCAGCGTGGATCCGTCTGCCAATGGCCTTGACAAGGTGACGGCAGCGCCTCGGGCAACCAAGGCGCCAGTCGCTCGGATTGTTCCGCACGTCAAATCGCGTCCCCGCGCCCGCGCTCGCGCGTAACCCATGTCCAAACTCACTGGTTCGAAGAAGGCGACGCAGTTCACCGAGTCGGTCATCCGCGAGATGACACGGCTCAGTCAGCAATTCGGTGGGGTGAATCTCTCCCAGGGATTTCCGGACTTCCCCGCCCCGCAGTTGGTGAAGGATGCGGCCTGTGCGGCCATCCAGAACGACGTCAACCAGTATGCGGTCACCTGGGGCACCCGCGGTTTGCGTGAGGCCATTGCGCGCGAGTTCACGCGTCGCTATCAGGTGCCAGTCGTGCCCGACCAGCAGGTGACCGTCTGCTGCGGAGCCACCGAGGCGATGATGGCGACGATGATGGCGCTCATCGACCCGGGTGATGAGGTGGTCATCTTTGAACCGTTCTACGAGAACTATGGGCCTGACGCGATTCTCTCCGGTGCGACGCCGCGCTACGTGACGCTGCGCGAGCCAGGCGCCATTGCGCCGGCCGCTGCCGGATGGACTTTTGATCCCGAGGAACTCGCGGCTGCGTTCAACGACAAGACCAAGGCGATCATCATCAATACGCCCAACAACCCAACCGGCAAGGTCTTCAGTGCGGACGAGCTCGAGACGATCGCGATGTTGTGTCGCAAGTGGGATGTCGTCGCGATCTCAGATGAAATCTACGAGCACATCATCTACCAAGGGCAGAGGCATGTGCCGATTGCGAGCCTCGAGGGGATGGCCGACCGGACGGTGACGATCAATAGCCTGTCGAAGACCTACAGCGTCACCGGTTGGCGCGTCGGCTGGACCATTTCTCCCGCGTCACTCACGGGCGCGATTCGCAAAGTGCACGACTTTCTGACGGTTGGCGCGGCGGCGCCGCTGCAGGAAGCGGGCATGGCCGCGCTTGGCGTGGCGGACAACTACTATCGAGAGCTGGCGGAGTCGTATCAGCGCCGGCGCGATCTGCTGCTGGGGATTCTCGAGCAGCGTTACTTCACGTGTTATGCGCCGCAGGGCGCCTATTACGTCATGACCGACATCAGCGGCTTTGGATACCGGGATGATGTCGAGTTTGCGCACTATCTGGTGAAGGATGTGGGCGTGGCGGCGGTGCCGGGCAGCAGCTTCTACCGGAACAAGGCGGCGGGACGCACGAAGCTGCGGTTCTGTTTCTGCAAGAAGGACGAGACGCTCCTTGAAGCGAAGCGCCGGCTGGCGACGTTGGCGATGCCTGCGGCGTTACGCGTGCACTGAGGCCAACGCGCAGCGACTCGCGTCTAGTACCTCGCGACGAGTCCGAAATAGAGGCCCTTCATTTCGAAGTTACCCTCGTCATTGTCGACCACCAGGTTCACGTTGATCTTGCGGTAACCGACCTTGGCGCCGATGTTGTTGGTGAAATTCACGGTGCCGTAGACATCGACGTCGATGTATTTTCCGCTGACGCCGAGGTCGAGGTCTGGCGGAATGTTGAGGCCTGTGATTTCAGTGGTGATGGAGATGTTGGGCACCACATAGACGCGAGCGATGCCGCCGATCCGGGGCACCGGCGCTTTGACGTGCGCGAATTCCGTGATGATGGGCGAGGCCAGTCGCTCGTCGATCTCGGTGAGCGTGGTGTTGAGGACCACGCCTCCGAAGCCGCGGTTCTTCACCAGGAAGTCGTATTCGTATGAGAGGTGCGTCTGCGTCCACGCCAGCTTTGACTGCACCGGCAGGCCGATGGAGTAGTTCTGGCCGTTGTACCTCACCGTGCGCTTCATGATCGCTTCCTGCTCGTAGACGACGGGCAGGCGCTGCAGACGAAGCTTGTGATGTCCACCCTTGAGCATCAACTCGAGAACATTGAATTTCTGATCCGTGAGCCCGAGGTCCTGCTTGAGATCAATCAGGTCTCCCTGAATGCCGAGCTGCTCACTACGGATCGTCATGTCGGCGGCAGGCGCCCATATGCTGGCAGCGCCCTCGATGTGGAATTTCTCGCCGGTGGCCGGGTCGTCGAGCGTGCGCGGCTGGAACTGCGCCAATGCCGGCGCTGCGGAGCAGGCCAGAAGAGCCGTCAGGATGGAGTACAGCCGGACAGAGCGTCGAGTGAGCATCACGCGGAGTGTCTCCCGAAAGGTGGTCAGGCGCGTAGGGGTGAAGGCGGCCAGCATAGCATGGTGAATTGCGTATCGTGGCTCATGCATATACGAATTTTCCCGGCCAGCAACACGTCCTTCTAGATATTGTCGTGAGGTCACGCGGCGAACTTTAGTGGCCGGGGCCGCACGTAAACAGATCTGCTAGAATCCCGCCGCTGGCCAGTCGCTGCCAGCTGAGGCTGCACAGCATATATGGCCCAACACAACGACAGCGCTCTCTTGCCGCGTTGGCACGCACTCGCCGGCGCTAGCTTGTTCAACATCGCAATCGGCTCCTATTACGCCTGGAGCGTGTTCGTGAAGCCGTTACAGGCCGAGTTTGGCTGGACACGTCTCGAGACCACGTCGATTTCGTCGGTCAACATGGTCATGCTCGCTGTGCTCTATAACGTCGCCGGCACAGTGATCGGTCGATTCGGTGCGCGGCGGATTGCGATCTTCGGTGGGCTGTGCTTCAGCTCGGGGTTCCTGCTGGCGAGCTTCGCAACCTCGTTGCCCGCAATGTACTTGTCGGCAGGCTTCCTCGTCGGTCTTGGTCTTGGCTTCGGGTACTTGCCGCCCCTCTACGTCGGCTTCAAGTGGTACCCAGAATCGCGCGGCCTGGTCTCAGGTCTGGCCGTGGGTATTTTCGCTGCCGGTGCCGGCATCGTCGGTCCACTGGCGGGAGGGCTGCTGGGCTGGAAGGGGCTCATCTATCTGATGGGCTGGCGCCATACGTTTCAGGTGCTGGCGCTCGTGTACTTCGTCTTCACCATGCTTGGCGCCATGTGGCTCAACGATCCGCCGTCGACATTCGTCGCACCGGCGGCATCTGAGAAATCGAAGGCGCCCAAGGTGTCAGCCATCAATCTAACGCCTTCGCAGATCATCAGGCTGCCGTCGTTCTGGATCCTCTGGGTGGCCTACGCGTTTGGCTGTGTATCCGGCACGATGACGGTGAGCCAGATCAAGCCGTTTGCGGACATAGCGTTTCCCTCCGTCGGGGGAGTGGCGTCGGTCGTTGCGGCACTGGCGATTCCCATGGGCTCGGCCGGCAGCGCCATCGGGCGCTTCCTTTCGGGGTGGATGTCCGATCATCTTGGTCGGCTGCTGACCGTGCGTGCGGTGCTGGTCGCCGCGTTCTTTGCGGCGCCTCTGATGTACGCGTTCCAAGGGTCTGCGTCCCTCTTCTTCCTGATGTTGTTTGTGGTGAACTACGCCTACGGCACCCAGCTGTCGGTGTACACCGCACTGGCCGGCGACTTCTACGGGCCGAAGCACTCGGCGGCCAACTACGGCATCCTGCTGCTTGCCTGGGGCACGGCCGGCATCATGGGGCCGCTCATCGGGGGGTGGGTGTTCGACGTCTACAAGTCGTACCAGTTTGCGTTCTATGCGGCGGCCGGTGCGTCGCTGGTCTCCCTGGCCCTGCTGTCGATTGCCAAGCCGCCTTCGAAAGAGCAACTCGAAGCGCTGCACGTCGCACCGCCTCTCTCCGCCGTTACTTCCTAGTCCGCGAGACGCGAGATCGCCCGCGCGAGGCGGTCTCGTGTCACCGCGCGCCGGGGGGCCGTACCCACGCGGGCGTTTCTACGTATGCCGCTGTCACTGACGCGTTCGTGGGTGGGGAAGGCGCTGGTCACGTTCGTGGCCGTGGCGGGCTTCGTATGGCTGTACGAAGACACCATTCCTGACTCCAAATTCTCGATGTTGCCGCTTGGCTTCGAGGCGCCGGCGGACCCTGCCGTCCCGCCCGTGCCTGGGCAGCGTCAGACCTTCAGCGCGACCGCTTACTGCAAGGGACTGGTCACCAGTTCAGGTGTCGCCGCGCAGACCGGCGTCGTGGCCGCCGATCCGGCGCTGCTGCCGGTCGGCTCGGTGGTGGAGTTGAGCGTCGACGACGCGCGCTACGATGGCATCTATACCGTGCTCGACACGGGGCCAGAGATTCGGGGCCGAGACGTCGACGTCTACATGTGGAGTTGCTACGAGGCGCTGGAATTTGGCCGGCGCCCAGCCCGGGTCACGGTGCTGCGCCTTGGCTGGAACCCGAAGGCGACAACCCCGACGTTCATCAATCGACTGTTCAAGCGTCCTGGGCATGCGCCGGCGCCCTTACCGTCGCGCCCGCTGCCGTTGATTGCGCCGCCGAAGTAGGCGAGCGCCGAGCGCCTAGTGCGATTCCCGACGTATCAGCGGGTGCTTGCGGCGGCTTCTGACAAACGCAAGTGCAAGGGGGTAGGCGATGGCGGCCAGCACTAATGCCCCGATCATCGAGCCGACGATGAACGGCATGAGCAGAGGGCGGACCAGGGCGCCGAGCTCGTGCCAGAAGTAGTTGGTGCGCACGGAATGTTCGAACAGGTCGAACAGGCGGCCGCGAAAGTCGGGCGGCAGATGAACCCGCGTGATGACGGCGCCCAGCCATGTGGTAAAGGCGTAATAGCCGGCGATGATCCACGGCAGATTTGAGTACACGCCAAGAAGCGCGGCCACGCGGTTGAGCCCGAAGACGAACGCAATCACGATCGCCAGCAGCGTGTGAAAACCGAGGAATGGCGAAAAGCCCAGAAAGACGCCCGCGGCAAACGCTGCTGCGGTCCGTTCGGGGGTGTCGTGGACATGCAGGAGCACGTCGAGCCACCGGCGAATCAGTCCCTGGGACACAGGCTTCATTGGAAGTGCCTGAATCCGGCGGCGACGTCCACGACGCCGGCCTGTCCTTCCAGGCGGACGCCCGGCTCCGGGACACACACTCCCACTCGTGTCACTGGTACGCCGCTGAGTCGTGCGGCCGCATGAAAGGCCCGCCGCGCTCGGCGGGCCACGGCGAACAGGAGCTCGTAGTCGTCGCCACCGTGGAGCGCCTCGTGCCGCGGGTCGAGGCCACGTGCGAGGAACCAGTCGCGCGCGCCGGCCTCGATCGGAAAGCTCTCAGGCGTCAGCGTGGCGCCGATCTGGCTGGCCTGGGTTACCTGGTGCACGGCGTCGGCGAGGCCGTCACTCAAATCCATACACGCGCTGGCCGCGCGGTTTCTGGCGACGAGCATGCCCGTTCGGACGCGAGGCGTAGGGTAGAGGTAGCTACGAACGCAGTGGTCCAGCGGGGCGTCGCTTGGCGACAGCCCGTCCTTCAGACGCTGCAGGCCCGCCTTGGCGCTCCCCACGGTCCCGGTGACGTACAACTCATCGCCCGGCCGCGCCCCTGCCCTGCGCAAGACGTGGCGTCTGCGAGCCGTGCCCATGGCCGTGATATCGACCATCAACGGACCCGGGGTCCGAGTGAGGTTGCCACCGACCACATGCATCTGATGAGTGGCCGCGAGTCCGGCAAGCGCCGCCACTATCTGATCGAAGTCGGCGAGGGGGAGCGTTGGCGGGAGTGCCATCGACAGCAGCGCAAGCCTCGGCTTGGCACCCATGGCCGCCAGATCGCTCAGATTCGCCGCGAGAGCCCGATGGCCGATCGCGTCTGGCGGCGTGAAGGTGCGGTCGAAGTGCACACCGTCCACAAGAGCATCGACGGTGAGCACGTCGAGGTGGTTTCTCTCATGCTCGACCACGGCCCCATCGTCGCCGATACCCACGATCAACCAGGGCGGCGCCGCTGCTAGCTGTGACTTGATGCGTGCGATCAGGGAGTGCTCTGAGACGTCAGCGATGGTGGACACAAACTCACGATCTAAACTTCGCGCCCAAGAAGATCCCCGCTTTGCCGTGTGGGGAGGTCGATGAACCTGCGTAAGCAGGTGGACCCGCTAAAAGCTGTGCTTCAGGCTTCCTCGAACAGAGGCATGCACACCACACAAGCGTCGCGAATCTCTTAGGTGAAACGTTGGCTCAAACGAGCCTACCGCCATCACAAGCAAAGCAGGGACGTCGATGATCGCGTCGAAATCCTTGAAGATCTTAGCCTAGTTCTGAAGGAACGGGCCGTTCAAGGTGACACCAGGAGGATCCGGTCGAGCAAGCGCTCGAGCTCGCCTGCTCGTTCGGAGATTGCGCCGCGCGTCGCCTGGCCCTGCTCGCGGCTGCGAAAGAGTTCGTCCGCGATGTTAAGCGCGGCCAAGACTGCCAGACGGAGCGAGTCACCGGTTGGCGTCGTGTCGGCCGCTGCACGGATCTTCTCGTCGACGTAGGCGGCCAGCCTGGCGACGTACTCCTGTTCGAGCGTGCTCCGGATCGGATAACGATGACCGTGAATCACGACCGGAATGACGCGTCCTTCGTCGTTCATCGCCTTGAGTGTGCGATCCGTAGGTGCGCGTGTCCGCCGCTCAGAGGCTCAGCGCCTCGAGCTGCTCGAGCATCTCGCTGACTCGGGTCCGGATGACATCGCGTTCTTCGCGCAGCGTCGACAACTCGGCACCGATTGTTTCGTGGGTGGCTGTTTTGGCGCGCTGTGCTTCGAGCTCGTGCTTGAGATGCTGATTTTCCTCTGCCGATCGTGCCTGTTCCGCCTTCAAGCGGTCCACCAGTGCGACCAGCTGATTGACCTTCTCCTCGAGTCGGTCGATCGGCTCGAGGTCTACGCTACGTATCGCTGTTTTCGACATGCGAAATCACCGTTGCACAGCGCTGTGCTCGCGCACCAGCGCTGAAAGAATGTGGTCGAAGGCGTACTGCACCTCGGAATCGGTGAGCGTCCGGTCTGCCGACTGAAACGTCAATCGAACGGACACACTGACCGAACCATCCGGCACGCCCTTGCCCTGATAGCGATCGAAGAACATGATCGCCGTGAGCGGCACGGTCTGGTCGCAGCCGGCCTTGAGAATGGTGTCATGAATGGTCGAAGCCGGCAAGGTGTCGGCGATCACGATCGACAGATCGCGCACTACGAATGGGTACCGCGCGAGCGGCTGAACGGTGTCCCTTGGCGTGACCGGCAACTGGCTGATTCGGTCGAGGTTCAGTTCGGCGACGACGATGCGGTCCTGCCGCGGTGCGCCGGCGCGATCGGCCAGCGCGGGCGCCAGCACACCGACGACACCGAGCAGCTGATCGGCGTGTAGCACGCGGGCAGACTGGCCAGGCACGAGGTAGGGCAGTGTGTTGTCTGCCTCGAGCCGTACCGTGAGAAGGAGAGCGTCGCTCAGGGCCTCGACCAGTCCCTTCGCATCGAAGGCGTCCACCTCGTGCGCGCCGCCAGACCAGTGTTCGGTCTGCGCCGCGCCAGTGATGGCCAAGGCGACACCGCGCGTCTCGCCGTCGGTGGTCGTGAAGCGAGCACCGATTTCGAAGACCGCAACGTCACGGCGGCCATGACGTCGATTGCGGGCGACGACATCGACGAGGCCGGGCAGGAGGGAGGGGCGCAACACGTCGAACTTCGCCGACAGCGGGTTCGCCACAGGCACGATGGTCGAGACCGCATCGGCGCTGACGTACGCGGCGGCGGAGCTTCCCTCGACAAAGCCGAATGTGACCGCCTCGGACACCCCTGCGCCCGTCAAGACGCGCCGCACCAGATGGTCGCGCGACACCCGCGGGTCTGGCGCCGCGGCGCTCGATGTCATGACTGGGAAGGCAGCGTCTAGCTTGTCGAAGCCCCAGTGCCGTCCCACTTCTTCGATGAGATCCACTTCGCGCCGGAGGTCGACGCGGAATGTCGGCACGGTCACCGCCCAGCCCTCCGCGCCTGACGCGGCCGTCAGGCCGAGGGCGGTGAGGATGCGTACGACATCGGCGTTCGGAATGTCGAGGCCAAGTAACCGAGTCAGCGCTTTGCGACGGAGCGTGATGGTGAGCGGCCCGTGCTGCAGAGGGTAGCGGTCCACGATCGGGCTGATCGCCTTGCCGGCGCCGACCTCGTGCATGAGGGCCAGCGCGCGCTGCAGAGCGAGCGCCGACACGTTGATATCTGCCCCGCGCTCGAATCTGGACGATGCTTCGGTCTTGAGGCCTAGGCGCCTGCTTGTCCGCCGGATCGATGCCGGCTTGAAGTAAGCGCTTTCGAAGGCCACCAACCTGGTGGCGGCCGAGACTTCCGATGCTGCGCCGCCCATGACACCGGCCACTGCTTGGGCCCGGGATGCGTCGGCGATCACGAGCATGTCGGCGTCGAGCTTCCGCTCAATCCCGTCCAGCGTGGTCAGGGTTTCGCCGTTGATTGCCCGGCGGATGCGGAGTTGCTTTCCAGACAGCGTGTCCAGATCGAAGGCATGCAGCGGCTGGCCAAGCTCCATCAAGACGTAGTTGGTGATGTCGACAAACGGGCTGATGGAGCGGACACCGACCGCCTGCAACCGTGACGCCAGCCACGCCGGAGTCGTCGTCGAGGTGACCTCGGCCACTGCGGACGTGTAGCGCGGGCAGAGTTCCGCATCGTCTACCGTGATGGTCAGTCGATCAGTGTCTCCGGTCGGCGTTGCCGCAAGCGACACGCGCGAGCCGGGTGACATGGAGGGGAGTCGTACCGGCAGGCCGTAGACCGTGCCAATCTCCCGCGCAAAGCCAAGCACGCTGAGGCAGTCGGGACGATTGGCCGTGACCTCGAAATCGATTACCGCGTCGTTGTTGCCCAGTGTTTCGATGGCCGCGACTTCGAAGCCTCGCAGCGCGAGCGTCTCCGCCAACGACTTGGCGGGGACCGTGACGTCAACGAAGTCGCGTACCCAAGAGAGGAGAAGTTTCATCGGCGTTCAGTACTGAAACTGCTCGAGAAATCGAAGGTCGTTCTCGAAGAACATCCGGATGTCTTGCACCTGGTGCCTGAGCATGGCCACGCGCTCGATGCCGATGCCGAAGGCAAATCCGGTGTACTTCTCAGGGTCGTAACCGACTGCTTCGAACACGGCCGGATGCACCATGCCCGATCCTCCGATTTCTATCCACCCGGTATGCTTGCACATTCCGCAGCCGGCGCCGTCGCACTGCCAGCAGCTGATGTCGACTTCGGCGCTGGGTTCTGTGTAGGGGAAGAAGCTCGGGCGGAAACGCACACGGGCGCGCTCGGAGAAGAGCTCCTGCGCGAAGGCGAGAAGCGTGCCCTTGAGGTCGGCCAGTGAAATGCCTTCACCGACGACCAGTCCCTCCATCTGCGTAAACATCGGCGTGTGGGTCAGGTCGAGATCGTCTTTGCGGTACACGCGTCCAGGCGCCACGATGCGTATCGGTGGCTGGTGCGCTCTCATGTGGCGGATTTGGACAGACGAGGTGTGGGTCCGCAGTACCGTGCGCAGATCGTTGGGTGCGCCGCTGTTGCCGGGCACCGGTGTGCCGAGATACAGCGTGTCCTGCATGTCGCGCGCGGGGTGCTCGGCCGGCATGTTCAATGCGTCGAAGCAGTGCCACTCGTCTTCGATCTCCGGGCCTTCAACGATGGCGAATCCCATGCGGGCAAAGATCGATTCCATGCGCTCGCGGACGAGCGTGAGCGGATGCCGGTGGCCGAGACGGGGGCGGCGGCCCGGCAGTGTCAAGTCAATCGCCCCGGCGGGGCGGGCATTGGCGTGCGCCTGTTCTTGGTAGAGCACCCAGCGCTCTTCGATCGCCTGCTTCAGGGCGTTGGCGAAGGCGCCAATCGCTTTCTTCTGGTCGGGCGGTGCGGTGCGTAGCGAATCCATCCAGGTCGCAACGACGCTGTTTTTGCGGCCGAGATATTGGTCGCGCAACGTCTGTGCGTCGCGCGGTCCGGGGTGCTGCGCAAGTGCCGCCTCGAAGGCGGCGACGTGTGCGTCAACCGACGCCTGATCCGGTGGGGTCATTGGAGAGGACAGTACATCACGAAGGCACGAAGGCCGGGAAGTTTCCTGAACTTCGCGACCTTCGTGCCTTGGGTGGAGTCTGGGAACGCGGCCTACGCGGTGGCGGCAGACGTCTTGGCGGTCGCCTTCTTGCCGCTGGCGCGCTTTTCGACGGCCTTTGACGCGGTGGCGCCGGTGGTCTGCACAGCGGCCTTCGCCTGGGCCACGACGACGGCAAACGCCGCCTGGCTTCTGACGGCGAGGTCAGCCAGCTGCTTGCGGTCAAGCGTGATGCCGGCGTTCTTGAGACCGTTCATGAACTGACCGTAGGTCAGGCCATGCTCGCGTGCAGCGGCGTTGATGCGGACCACCCAGAGACGGCGGAAGTCGCGCTTCTTGTTTCGGCGACCAACGAACGCGTACTTGAGCGCGGTATCGACTGATTCTTTCGCAGCTCGATACAGCTTGCTCTTGTTAGCGTAGTAACCCTTGGCAAGGCCGAGCAGCTTCTTTCGCTTGGCGCGCCGAACTGTTCCTCTTTTTACGCGGGGCATTTCACTGACTCCTGAATGGCTCTAGGCTCTTGGCTCTAGGCTTTGGGAAAAGCCGACAGAGTTCTTACGAATACGGCAACATCAACGCCAGCTTCGGCGAATCCACTTTCGCGACAAGCGTATTGCCGCGGAGGCCGCGCTTTCGCTTGGTGGTCTTGCTGGTGAGAATGTGGCGCTTGAAGGCGCTGCTGCGCATGAACTTTCCGCTCTTCGTGCGCTTGAAGCGCTTGGCAGCGCCACGATGGGTTTTCAGCTTCGGCATGATTCGTACTTCGTCCTCTATCGTCGTTGTGGCGACCCCGTTGGCCACCGTCTGGCTGTTCTTGCCCGTGACGGGCGTGCTACGAGCTTGGCGTCGCGATCTCCGGCTTCGGCGCCTTGGCGCGTCCGCCCCCTTGAGGCTTTCGGCTCAGAATCGTGTGCATCTGATTGCCTTCGAGCCTGGGCATATTCTCGGCCACAGCGACGTCGGCGAGATCGCCCATGAGCCGTTCCAGAATGCGTCGACCGATCTCCGGGTGCGCCATTTCGCGTCCGCGGAAGAAGATCGTCGCCTTCACCTTGTCACCGTCCTCAAGGAACCGTTCGATGTGCTTCCTCTTGAACTGGTAGTCGTGCTCGTCCACTTTCGGACGGAACTTGATCTCTTTGACCTCGATGACCTTCTGGTGCTTCCGCGCCTCCCGGGTCCGTTTCTGCTCCGCGTACTGGTACTTGCCGAAATCCATGATTCGGCAGACCGGCGGGACAGCGGTGGGCGAGATCTCGACGAGGTCGAGTCCCTTCGTCTTGGCGATCGCCAAGGCCTGCGGCGGCGGCATGATGCCGAGCTGCTGGCCCGTGTCGTCGATAACTCTGATTTCCCTCACACGGATGCGTTCGTTGGTGCGGGTGCGGTCGTCCCGCCGCGGCGTCCTGTCGAAAGCGATAACTGCCTCCTGCTGTAACTGTTACTGCGCCGTGGCGCCCTGCGTTTCGACGGCCGACCGCTTGTTCTCAATCTCGTGACGCGCCGCTTCAACGAAGCTGGCCACGCGCGCCCCACCCTGATCTCCGCCCGCACGCGTACGCACAGAAACGGTCCCTTCAGCGGCCTCCCGGTCGCCGACGACCAGCATATAGGGAATCTTCTGCAACTGCGCCTCTCGGATCTTATATCCAATCTTCTCCTGGCGCTCATCGATGTCAGCCCGAAGGCCCGACGCCTCAAGTTCAGCCAGGACCGACCGGGCGTAGTCCAGATGCCGGTCGGCGATCGGAATGACCACCGCCTGAAGCGGGGCCACCCACAGCGGGAACGCACCGGCGAAGTGCTCGATCAAAATTGCGATAAATCGCTCAAAACTTCCGAAAATGGCCCGGTGGATGACGATCGGCGTGTGCTCCGCGTTGTCCGCCCCGATGTACTTCAGGCCAAATCGCTCCGGCATCTGGTAATCGAGCTGAATGGTGGCGCATTGCCATTTCCGGCCGATCGCGTCGGTGACGTCGAAGTCAATCTTGGGGCCGTAAAACGCGCCGTCGCCGGCATTGAGGCTGTATTTCTGCCCTGACCGCTCCAAGGCAAGTCTCAGCTGCGCCTCGGCGGAGTCCCACGTGGCGACTTCGCCCAGGAACTCCTCAGGACGCGTCGACAGCTTGGCTTCGTACTGCAACCCGAAGTCGCCATAGACCTTCTGGACCAGGCCCAGCAGGCGTTCGACTTCGTCCGCGATCTGCTCTTGGGCCACGAAGCAATGGGCATCGTCCTGAGAAAACTGCCGGACGCGGGTGAGCCCCGACAACACACCAGATGCCTCGTTTCGGTGCAGCGGCGTCTGTTCGTGCAAGCGGAGGGGGAGGTCCCGGTAGCTACGGGTCTCGCTCCCGAATACCAGCATGTGGCCCGGGCAGTTCATGGCTTTGGCGGCCATCTGTTCTGCTTCGGACTCGATGAGGAACATGTTCTGGCGGTAGTGTGCCCAGTGGCCTGACGTTTCCCAGAGTGACTTGTTGAAGATGAGTGGGGTCTTGACTTCGACGTAGCCGGCAGGGAAGAGCACGCCGCGCATGTAGTTGGCGAGCTCGTTGTACAGCGTGGTGCCCTTGTCCAGCCAGAAGGCGGCGCCGGGTGCCCATGGGTGGAACATGAACAGGCCGAGATCCTTGCCCAGCTTACGGTGGTCGCGTTTCTTGGCTTCCTCGATCTGCGTCAGGTGCGCCTTCAACTCCTTGTCCGAGAAGAAGGCGGTACCGTAGACGCGCTGCATCGGCTGGTTACGTGCGTCGCCCTTCCAGTACGCGTTTGACGTCGTGAGGAGCTTGAATCCCTTGAGGCGGCCGGTCGATGGCACGTGCGGCCCGACACAGAAGTCGAGAAACGTCTCTTTGTCCCTGATGGTGTAGACCGAGACCTCGTGCTGGCCTTCGGTCTTTTCCTCGATCAGCTGCACTTTGAGTGGCTCGCCTCGCTGGCTGAAGAAGGCCTTCGCCTCCTCTCGCGGCCATATCTGGCGCTCGAACGCCAAATCCAGGCTGGCGAGTTCGCGCATCTTCTGCTCGATTGCCTCGAGATCTTCAGGCACGAATGGGCGTGGGACCACGAAGTCGTAGAAGAAGCCTTCGTCGGTCGCCGGGCCGATGCCGCACTGCACCTCTGGAAATAGATTGGTCACCGCCGCGGCGAGCAGATGCGCCGTGCTGTGACGGTAAAGCGCCAGAGCCTCCGGGCTCTTGTCGGTGACGATGCGCAGGGAGGCGTTCCGTTGAAGCGGGAAAGTGAGGTCGGTCAGTTTCCCGTCGACGATGCCTGCCAGCGCCGCCTTCGCCAGTCCTGGAGAAATGCTCTCCGCCACGGCGCGGACCGATGTGCCCGCAGGCACAGCGCGAGTGGAACCGTCTGGCAATGTGACGTTGACCTGGCTCATGAGCGTGAAGGCTGGTAGGCACGGGTGGAATCGAACCACCGACCTCCTGCGTGTCAAGCAGGCGCTCTAACCCCTGAGCTACGCGCCTACGTCTTGGAAAACAAAGGCGTTAGGCGAACCAACAGTATAGCAATGAAATTGCGGCTACGCAGCCTTCTTGAGCGCGAAACGTTCGAGCGCCTTCTCCAGGATGGGGTCAGTTGTTGGTGGAGTCTGACCAAACTCGACGTTCGGATCTTCAACGGCGACGGTGGGCTCAAGGCCCTTCTCGTGCAGTGGAGCACCGGACGGGGTGAGAAAGCGTGTCGTCGTGAGCCACAGGCCAGTACCGTCGGGCAACCGGACGAGTGTCTGTACGCCGGCGCGGCCAATCGTGTGCTCGCCGATAAGTTCAGCGCGGTTGTTTCCCGCCAAGGCAGAGGCGAAAAGCTCTGCGGCCCCTGACGTCCCGTTGTCGATGAGTACGGTCGCCGGCAACGTCACCGCCCCGTCGCCGGCCGTGGCGTTGACGGCCACCGGCTGGCTCCCCCTGGACTCGCGAGATGTGAGTGTGCCCTTGCCAACAAACAACCGCGCGAGCGCCAAGCCGCCGTCAAGAGATCCGCCGGACGCTCGTCGCACGTCGATCACGAGCTTCAAGGCACCGTTCTTGGTGAGTTCCGTGACCAGTGCCTTCGCCTGCTCGCCGGTCTTGGGGCCGACCGCCGCAATGCGCAGATAACCGATTCCGGGCTCGAGGATCTTCGATGTCACATCGACGGTTGGTATCGCTTCGCGTGTGAGCTCGACGATGTGAGGATCCTGCGTGCTGCCACGAATGACCGTGAGGCTGACCTTGGTACCGGGCGCGCCGCGCAGCCGTCGCATGCCTTCGAATACTGACATGTCACGCGTTGGTGTGTTGCCGATCAGCCGCACGTAGTCGCCTGTGCGGATGCCGGCTTTCGCTGCTGGAGAATTGTCGCGGCTGGCGATGACACGCAGATAGTACTGACGCGTAAGGTCCAGGCCGACGTCGCCAACCGGAGGCACCGCATTCGTGTCGATCTGCTTGATGTCGTCGGCGGTCAGGATGGCGCTGTCCGGATCCAGGCCTTCGACAAGGCCGTGCATCGCGCCGGCCATCACTTTGTTCATGTCCGCCTTCTCCACGTAGTTGTCGGAGATGCGTTCGACGACCTCGTTGAAGATGCGCAGGTGCGGCATCGTGTCTTCACGAGCGGTGACCTTGCTCAGGAACCCGCCAATCAGCGTGAAGGCGAGCACTGGTGCTGAGATCCACAACACGAGGCGTCGAGCGGATGAAGACATGACTATCGCTTCCTGAGCCATTGTAAGGGATCGACTGGGCGGCCGTCGATGCGCAGCTCGAAGTACAGCCCGGCGGCGCCGGTCGTGGCGACTCCGACCGAGCCGACCGTGTCACCGCGGGCGACGCGCTGACCCTGTGCCAGGGATTCGTCTTGGAGATTGCCGTAGAGACTGAAAGTCTGACCGCCGTGGTCGACGATGATGAGACGGCCAAATCCAGCGAAGGGGCCGGCAAACGCCACCGTTCCTTCGTGAATCGCGCGGACCGGCGCCCCCTCTGGCGCGGCGATGTCGATGCCATTGGTCACGACGCCGCTGCGCGCGCTACCGCCGAAAGGCTGGCGCACCGTGCCGTCGAGCGGCCACTCGAGGTCGCCGCGGAACGACTGGATTGGGAGGATGGCACTGTCGGTGGCTTTGCCAGCCACCAGGGCCGTCAGCGTAGCCTGCAGCCGCTGTTGCGCAGCTTGCAGCTCGCCCGCCAGCTGCGCGTTGAGATCGCGTCGTCGGTCGATGTCCGTGACGAGGGTATTGCGCGCGGCCACGGCGATGGTCGCGGCCTCGGTGGCGCGAACCGCGTTGGCGCGTAATGTGACGAGCCGGCCCCGCCGTTCTTCGAGTGTGGCGCGTGAGGCGTTGAGCGAACTGAGGCGCTGCTGGTGCTGGTCGATCTGTGCACGGTCCTGGCCGGCAAGCGCAGCGACCGTGCGGGCGGCCTGCGCGATCTGACCGGCGTTGGTTGTCGAGAACAGCAGCCGGAGGTAGCGTCCCTGCCCCAACTTGTAGAGGCTGACCAGACGTGCCCGCAGGCGTGGCCTATCGCGCTGGTCCTGCTGTTCCAGCGCGACGCGCTGCGCGTCGAGTTTTGCAATCTCGGCGCCCACCTGCGCCGTCTCTCGTTCAACCTGTCGGAGTTCCTCTGCGCGGATTTGTCGTTCTACCTCGAGGCGACGCAGTTCACCGAGCAAGGTGCGCTCGTCAGCCGCCAACTTGTCGGCCTCGGCGTGCAACGCAGCCAGACGGGTCGCCGCACGTTGCGACAAACCCTCGGTTTCGGCTCGATCCGCCTGTTGTGCGCCGAGTGCGGCACAGGCCAGCACGAGCGCGGCGGCGGAGGCGGCGTGGCGTTTGAAGCGCATTGCTAGGACGGACACATGGTTTGAGACGCGAAGAGAATAACATCTGTGAATGCGGGTGCTGGCGATTGACCTGGGGAGGCGTCGTGTCG
>JBEBGG010000215.1:0-5259 GCA_040081555.1 Vicinamibacterales bacterium | reverse complement strand
TGCAACTGGCGGCGGAGTATCGAATCACGGTCACCGTCACCGACCCATCTGGAAATCTGCTGACGAAAGAGCTTGTGTTCAAGACCTTCTCGCCTCAGCGATTTTCAAAGACGATTCCCGGTGCGTTCCGCTCCATTGATGTGCTCACCCAGCAGGACGGCGGGACAACCCGCTCCTTAGTCCTGGGTGCCACGCGCGCCACGACCGGCTATCAAGTGATGTCGATTGACGCGACGGATCCCGCGACGCCCTTCATCTTGGGTACCAGCGCCGGTGGGCCGTTCCCGACCAACAACAGCACCTGGCGGATTCGAACACTCACAGGCCTCGACCGTCTACCCCTGCACGATGACGCTCTGTGCGGCTTGGGAAACCGGCTCACCGGCGATGTCGCGATGGTCACGCGCTGGAACGTGAATATCAGTGCGATTGATTTCTTCGTGCTGCCAAAGGGAAAGCCCTGTCTGGCAGGCTACAAGTACTTGACGGTGGCGCCGGAGAGTCTGAGTCTCAACACGACGTTTGGAACAATCGTCACGAACGGCTACGCGAAGGGTGTCGTCGGTCTGCCAACCACGGATGGAGTGAAAGCCTACGTCGCCGTCGGCGAGGTGGGTGTCATGAGCGTCGATCTTAGCGCGAACGTTCCGGCGCAGGCACCCCTGCTGCGGCAGCGAGAGCCGTATTCGACGGGGAACTACGTCGACGTCGGCACGCTTGGCGGGAATCTGGTCGCCATCGACCGAGGCGTGTCGCTGCATGTATTGACACCGTCGTTCGCTGAACTGGCGTCCTTGCCTTTGGCCGCCGAGCCCCGCGCCCTGGCGCTCGGAGAAGATGTTCCGTACGACGCCGACGCGAACGGAATTCTGACGCCCAACGAATATCGGGACCTCGCCTTTGTCGCGGAGGACGGGATTATCGAGATCGTCGACATCACCGATTCGGATGTCCCAGCGGTTGTGGCCTCGATTCCAGTCGCCACGCCGTATCGCGCCGCCATGGACTACGACGCGCCTCGGCGGCGCCTGGCCGTTTCGCTCACCAGAGCCAGCGGTTCCGACGAGCTTGCCCTGATTGATGTGTCCAATCCTTCGCTGCGAGGGCTGCAGGATTTCAATCGCGATGGGATTGATGACCGCGTCATCTGGCGAGTGTCCGATCCGGGTGTTGAGAGCGTCAGGGTCGACCCCGTCCGTGGACTCATGTTCGTCGGCAAGACGACAGGGTTCGCGACTGACTATCAGGGGGAGTTGGAGATCTGGAACATCGGCGGCGGATACGGTGTCGATGCCCTCGGCAATGGCCGGGATGCCGTCACAACAAAGAGTCTGCGGAAAATTGCATTCACAACCAAGATCGCGACGGAGTGCACGACGCCGACTGTCGAGTGGGAATTCGGCGACGGCAGTCGGGCGTCGACGCCCGATGCCGAGCATAGCTACGCGACTCCAGGCCGCTACAACGCTGTCGCGACGCTTCGCTGTGGATCCGTGACGCCGACGGTTGACGTGGTTGTGGTGGATGTCGCTCCTGGCATGACCATCACCGAGGTGAGGTCAGCACAGCAGGGTGACGCCGTTCGCGCAAATTTCCAGCCTGGAGGCAGTGGACGCGACAACCTGGACTACATCATGGTTGGCGCTCGCGACAATGGGTACCTTTACCTCAGCGTCGATGTCCTGTCACCAATCACGGTCCTATCGAAATCGGCGGCCATCGTTCCGGCAGAAGTCGCGGCACCGGACGTGCCCGCGACCAGTTTTGCTGGTACATCCGCCGTGCTCTCTCTCGACATCAGTGGCTACCTTGGTGAGCACGAGTTCAATGTCATCGCCGGCACCGACCTGGACGGCGATGGGCGGCTCCGTGGTGATGAAATCCAGGATCGCTACGGCCGCATTATCGGCGTGTCCCGGGCCGCCTATTTGTCAGCCAGAACCCAAGCACTCGCTTTGTGGACCGTGGGCAGTTCTCTTCGTTCGGCGCGCAGTTTGCTCGGGACATTCTTAGCCATCGAAACGCCAAACGAGGGCACGCTTACACAAGATGCGATTCACATCAACGCGCCGCTGCTGTCCCACAACACCGGCCTGCAGTGGCTGGCGCCAGATACCACGATCCCATCGTATCTATTCACCTCAGACTCGGATTTGTCGCAAAGATATCTTGCGGCGTCGAGCTTCAAGAACTTTGTTGTTTTAGAAACACTCAGGCTCAACCTAGACAAAATTCTGCAGTACTTCAAACGCAATCCGACGGTAACCGAGGGGACTATCGACTTTGCGCTGACTGCGAAGGGCGTGTCGTTTGGGCCAGACTTCTTCGCGCTCTCAAGAGGTTTTGATCTCAACGTCTTTGTGGGAACGGCTGGTGCGCACTACTACGGCACTCTCAAGGTCTACGCCAAAATTAACGAGGCGAGAGATTCGATTGTCGTGGACCTGGTGACGGTCAACGGGCGCATCAAGGATCTCTACGACTGGGAATACACGACCGCATCGGGCAACCCCTTCAATGGTCCGCTGGCGGTCATCCAGGCTGGATACCCGACGCTCGGAGATGCCGGACAAATTTTCTGGGTCGACGCCCTAGTGCAGGGCTCGTTGCTCGTCAACCTTGACGTTTGCGCTGGCTATAAGAGCCTCTGTATTAGGGGCACTACACCATGACCCGGGTGGCGGGAGTTCTGGTTTCACTGGTGCGTCGCGGTTCATGCCAGAGAGCCATTGGCACAGCGGCTCTGGCGATCGCTGCGTGTGTCGGCGCTTCGTCGGCGCGGGCCGACGACGCGAAAGAACAGATTCATCTCTACGGCATCAAGCTGACCGCCGCACCAGCCAAACAAGTCGTCCCGCGCGACATCGCAACTATTGTTAGCACGCTCCTGCAGTCGCCGACCTTGCCAGGCGGGACGTCGTCGCCGATCCCTGAGGACGCGGAGGTCCGCGCAACGTTGCGCGGACCGAGTCTCGAAAAGGACCTCGAGCTGGTCACGACACCCAACGGCCAGTTCAAGATTCCGCCGCTGACCGTCGCCGGCATCCACACGCTCGACAACATCCGCCTCGTCGCCAAAGGCGAAGTGTTGATGTACGCGGATCCGGAGACGGTGGTGATCGAAGTGATTGAGCGGCTGCTGATCACGCAGGTCACAGCACGACCGCTCACGGCGGCGGAGATCCGTGAGAAGGGGCTTGTCTTCGACTCCTCGAGCTTCCAGGCCTACAATTTCACGGCGGCGTTCTCGATCGCGCCTGGCGAAACGATCAACATCGCCTTCCCGGTGATCCTGCCGACGCTGGCGCAGGTCGGAGTCGTCAACCTGAATTCAGCGACGCTGCCGAGCATCGGACTGCAGTTGCCGAAGCTGGCCACCCTGATTCCTGACACCCTCGCGCTCCAGACCCAGGTCCCGAACCTCAGCGTCGTCGGCTTCGCGCTTACCTACAAACCGCCGAAAGGCGGCGACCTCCTCGCGCCTCAAATTCCAGGCGTGATCGTGATCCCCGGCGACATCGGCTTCCTGAACCAGGTGTTCAGCGTCAACCTGATGGTCGGCAACGTCGCGCCGGAAGGCTCGCTCCTGGAAGTGAGCGATCTCCGAGCCGAGATCGTCCTCCCACCCGGCATCGACACCGTCGTAAACACGACCGACGATCCGCTGGTGATGGGACGGACGGCGTACGGCGAGACGGCGCGCGTGCAGCTCGTGGTGCAGGCGGGACCGGACGGCAAGTTGGGCACCGCCGACGACATCGGCACTATCGGACCGGGGCAACAAGGCACCGCGGAGTACATCGTCGAAGGCAGACGAGAGGGCAGCCACGTCGTCGAAATGGAAATCAGCGGCACGCTGAACGGCCTGCCGGTCGGGCCGGTGCCGATCCGCGGCCGGGCCGCCGGCGCAGTACTGGTGCGCAACCCCTCGTTCACGCTCACCTTCACACATCCCGAAGTGGTGGCGGCGGGGGAGCCGTATACGCTCGACGTCACGGTTACCAACACTTCGGAATCTCCTGCGAACTTCGTGACAGTCGATCTCTTCGCTCGCAACATCGTCGGGGCCCGCCTCGCTGGTGATGCGACCAAAGCGATCGACTTCATCGCACCTGGCGACTCCGCGTCCATCAGCTTCGATCTCGTGTCGCTCATCGGCGGCAAGGTGAACGCCGCCACGCTCGACAGCGACGGCAAAGTGGCAGGCCGGTTCGCGCTCAAGAGCTCGGTCGGCGAGCTTGGTATCCCGCTCTCGCCTGACTCGCTCGTGCTGCCGAAGGAAGCGAACTACCTGCCGAAGACGGTCCGTGAAGCGGCCATCGGACTGCTTGGCAAGGCCTACGCCGTGGCAACGGCGCCGCAGGCGGCGCTGCCGAAGAGCGTCACTCGTTTCTCGCGGAAGATCGTCTGGGATCGTGCGATCGAAACCGCAGTCGCTGGGCTCCGTATCCGCCTGCACGAGCCGACGCCCGATAGCGCCCTCCAGCTCGCTGCCGATTTTGCCGGGAGCAATTACTCTCGCATCGCCGAGTTCACGCCAAAAGCGGCCGACGTGCCGCTCGTGCAACAGGACTACCGCGCGTTCGACGACCTGCGCCGGCGCTCCGTACGGGGCGACATTCTGGCCCAGTCGATTGCGAACGAGATGGTGCCCCAGTTGGCGCAGCAGGGGAGCAGCGGCTTCCATCGCGCGTTGGCCGAACGTCTGTCCTACCGACCGCAGTTTGTGTCCGTGCTGCTGTCTTCGGATGTGGGCGCGTTGCCGGTGGGACTCCAGCTACTGGACGCGAGCGGCCGCGCCCTCGGCGGCACCGGCGATCAAGGCAAGATCAAGAAAGACATTCCGTTCAGCGATTTCTTCAACTTCTCGAACGGCACGTCGAGCAGCGCCCAGATGGCGCTAATCGCGGTGCCGGACCCAGGCGCGTTCAGCATTCGCCTCCTCGCCATCCCTGGAGTCCAGCAGGGAACCCCTCTCACGCTCAGCCTCGTGTTCCCAGATTCGCAGGGCAGCCTGCGCCACGTCGTCTACTCCGGTGTCGGCGCCGGCGACCAGTTCACGGCGCCCACCAGCGGCGCCGATCCGTTCCTTTTCGTCGTCGAGACGGCTGGCACCGGACCGGAGCGCAGCGCCAGCCTCAACACCTCGATCGTCGATCCGGCGCCATCGATTCTCGGCGTGGTCCAACAGCGCGAGGCCGACTGCCTCTGCGAGAAACAGGCACCATACGCCGGCCGCATCGCCGCCGTCCTCTTCAG
>JBEBGG010000214.1:0-5261 GCA_040081555.1 Vicinamibacterales bacterium | reverse complement strand
CGCCGCGAGCGTGCTCGTCAGCCACAGCATCAGTCCGTTGACCACGAGCGCAAACAGACCGAACGTCACCAGGATCAACGGACACGTGAGCATCTTCGTAATCGGTCGCAGCGTCGTGTTGATGATGCCGAAGATCAACGCCACCACAAGAAAGGGCGCCGGCCCACCTTGATACGACACACCCGGCACAAGGCGGGTCGCCACCCAGAGGGCGGCTGCATTCACGACCAATTGGATTACAAAACCCATGCTGCCGCCTCCCGTGTCAATTGAACCCGCCAGCGATCTTGGGAACGAAATAGATCTCGCTCTGCGACGTGAGCGCCTCGTAGGCTGCGTCAGGTCTGACTTCACCATCGATAGCGACAGCGAGGTGCTCGAGCTCGTAGGCGAGCCCGGGGAACCTCGCCACCAGCGCCTCGAGCAGCTCGTGCACTCGAGGCGCATCCATCGTGATCTGATGAAGTCCGCCCGTGTGCCGAGTCAGCGTGCTGGAGAAGTGCACAATCGCCACTAGGAACCCTGCGTGATCCTCTCGAGCACGCGCGGCGGCGACAACGGCAGCTCGGTGAAGCGAAGACCGGTCGCGTGTGACATGGCGTTGGCCACTGCGCCAAGCGGCGGAACAATCGGCACCTCGCCCACGCCGCGTACGCCGTACGGATGCGCCGGATGGGGCACTTCGACAATGATCGTGTCGATCATCGGGAGGTCAGACGCGACGGGCATTCTGTAGTCGAGGAAACCGGCGTTCTCCATCACTCCGTTCGCGCTGTAGATGTATTCCTCGTTCAAGGCCCAGCCGATGCCCTGCGACGCGCCTCCCTGCATCTGGCCTTCGACGTAACTTGGATGCACGGCTTTCCCGGCATCCTGGATCGCGGTATAGCGCACCACGCGGCTGCGACCGGTCTCGCGGTCAACCTCGAGGTCGCAGATGTGCGCCGCAAACGCGGGGCCTGCCATGGGCGGATTCACCGCGGCGTGGCCGATGATCGGTCCGCCGGTCTTCGCGAGCTTCGACGCCAGCTCGGACACCGTCAAGGCGGTGCGCTCAGCACTTGGATTGACGGGCGCGACGGAGCCGTGTTCCCAGCGCGTCTCGTCGAGAGGGACGCCCCAGATCTTGGCGGCACGACCACGCAGTTGCTCGCGCACGTCACGCGAGGCATCGATGACCGCCATGCCCGTGGCGTAGCACGTGCGGCTCCCCGCGGTGATTTCAGTGAAGCCGGCGGTGTCGGTGTCAGCGACGATTGGTCGGACACGCTCGACTGGTATGCCGAGTTCCTCGGCCACCATCTGCGCCTGCGCGACGCGGGTGCCACCGATATCGGGGTTGCCGGTCACCACGGCGGCGCTGCCGTCCGAGCCCAAGGTGACCGTTGCGCTGGAACTCATGCCCGCGTTGAACCAGAAACCGCAGGCGAGCCCTCTCCCGATGCCAGGCGCAACCGGGCTCTTCCAGTGAGCGCTGTTACGGACCGCCTCGAGCACCTGCCTGAAACCGATCGGACCATAAGGCGGTCCATAGGGAGCGCGGTCCCCCTCCTTGACGGCATTCTGGAGTCGCATCTCGATCTGATCGAGACCCAGCGTTTGCGCGATCTCATCGATCACGGACTCGGTGGCGAGTGCCGCCATTGGTGAACCCGGCGCACGATAGGCTGCCACCTTGGGCTTGTTCACCACCACGTCGTACGCTTCGATGAAGAAGTTCGGAACGCTGTAGGGCGCGAGCATGCACATCGCACCGGCGCCAGACGGTGAACCACGATAGGCACCGGCCTCGTAGTACAGCGACGCGGACGCCGCGACGATGGTGCCATCCTTCCTGGCGCCCATTTTCAAGCGAACCTTTGTCGCCGAGGTTGGGCCTGATGCGCGAAACACTTCGTCGCGGGTCATGACCATCTTCACGGGGCGCTGCGTCATGCGGGCCAGGAGCACTGCCAGCGGTTCGAGATAGACGGGAATCTTCCCGCCAAAACCGCCCCCAATCTCGCTCGGCGTCACCTTGAGGTTCGCCGCATCGAGCCCCAGGATTGCCGCAGTGGCGTCTCGCACCAGGAACGGCCCCTGGGTCGTCGTCCAGATGTTGATCCGTCCGTCTTCGTTCACGCGGACAACACAGGCATGCGGCTCGATGTAGCCCTGGTGGCTCGTCGGCGTCCGAAACACACGCTCGACGATGATGTCGGCCTCCTTGAAACCGGCTTCAATGTCGCCACGCTTCAACTCCATGCGACCTGCGACGTTCGTCGAACCTGCAGGCTCGACTGCCGGATGCGCCTGGGTCACCATCGACTCGTGGAGAATTGGCGCGTCGGCTTCCATCGCGCGATCGACGCTCAGGACGGGTTCGAGCACGTCATAGTCGACCTGTACCAGCCGCGCTGCTTCCTGGGCCGCCGTGACTGACGTTGCCACGACAGCCGCCACCGCGTGGCCGTGATAGAGCGCCTTCTCGCGCGCGAGCAGGTTGTCGGACATGTCCTTCAAGTCCATCGCGCCCTCGCCAAGACCGAGCTTGGCGTTGGTCAGCGCGAAATCCTTGCCGGTCAGGATGCCCTTCACACCTGGCACCGCGGCAGCCGCCTGTGTGTCGATGGATCTGATGCGCGCGTGTGCATGGGGGCTGCGAACGACGACGCCGTGCAACATCCCGGGCAACGACAAGTCCGCGCCGTAGTTCGCGCGTCCCGTGACCTTGTCGACACCGTCGTGACGGACAGGTCGTGTGCCGACGGCGGTGAATATTCTCTCGCTCATGCCTGGGCACTCCTCATCTTCGCGGCGGCGCCGAGCACCGCGCGCACGATCTTGTCGTATCCGGTGCACCGGCACAGGTTCCCTGCCAACCAATAGCGGACTTGCTGTTCACTCGGGTCCGGATGCATGTCGAGCAATGCCTTGGACGCGACGATGAAGCCCGGGGTGCAGATGCCGCACTGGAGCGC
Organism: Vicinamibacterales bacterium; assembly: GCA_040081555.1. GTDB lineage: Bacteria > Acidobacteriota > Vicinamibacteria > Vicinamibacterales > CAVVIG01 > CADEEX01. The sequence goes on along the minus strand of JBEBGG010000214.1, from coordinate 2,301 downwards.
CGCTTCGTCGAGAAACGCCTGCTGCAACGGATGCAGTGCCTCGCCTTGCGCGATGCCTTCAACCGTGGTCACAGAGGCGCCCTGCGCCTCTGCCGCAAGTACGAGGCATGACGCCACGAGGCGGTCGTTCATGATCACTGAACACGCGCCACAGTCTCCGGTACCGCAGCCTTCTTTCGTACCCGTCAGTCCCAGGCCATTGCGGAGTGCGCTGAGCAGCGTTTCGTCAGGCGCGCACAGAAACTCGACGGGCTCGCCGTTCACAAGGGTCTCGATATGGAGCTTGGACACGATCACTGTTCCTTTGCACGCGCGGCGGCGATGGCCGCCACGCGCTTCGTGAGCACACCGACCACGGTCCGGCGGTACGCAGCCGGCCCGCGCTTGTCATCGATTGGCCGCGCAGCGGCGCTCGCTGCGGCTGCCGCAGTCGACAGCGCAGCGGCGCCAAGCACGGATCCCACGAGTGCGTCGGCCGCGTCCGGGACGAGCAACGCGGTCGGCGCCACAGCACCAATAGCTACGCGTGCTGACGTGCACACACCGGACGCGTCAAGAGTCACACTCACGGCTGCCGACGCCACGGCAATGTCCATTTCTGAGCGAGGGATCAGCCGCTGGTACGCATCGGCAGTGTGGGCGACGGGCTTCGGCAGACGAATGGCCACGAGCAGTTCGCCAGGTTGCAACAACGTCTTTCCGGGCGCCGTCGCGAAGTGTTCGACTGGCACCTGCCGTTCGCCGTTCGAACCAGCGACAATCGCCACGGCCTTGTTCACGATGAGTGAGCAGGTGGAGTCGGCTGCCGGGGACGCGTTGCACAGGTTCCCACCCAGGCTGCCTCGACTCTGAATCTGCGTCGACCCGATGAGGCAGACTGCCTCCACCAGACCGGGCCACCAGGTGCGCACGGCAGGATGTGCCGCGATGTCGGCCGCCGGAACGCCAGCGCCGATCGTCACACCATCTGCGTCGGCCGCAATCCGCATCAGCTCAGGAATGCGCTTGACGTCGACGAAGGCAGTCGGACGACGGATGCCGCCTTGGTACTGGACGAGCAGGTCCGTGCCGCCAGCCAGGATGGCCGCTCCAGGTTCGGTTTCGATGAAGCGCAGCGCCTCGACAACTGTCAATGGCGCGACGAATCTCTGCGTGTGCATCAGAGCAGCATATGAAATCGCGAATCCCAGAGGCAAGCCACATCGCCGATTCTTCCGCAGCCGCCGGGGATATTTCGTGACATCCGCGTTCCGGCGCGGAAAGCGGAGCGTTTTCGCACCAAATTCGATATTCCTCTACGGCACGAAGTCTGCTCTGGAAGTACGCGGAACTTTGAGGGAGGCTCACATGTTCGAAGAACTCGTCAACCGTTGGTGGATGGTCGCAGCGCGCGGGCTCGTTTCCGTGGCATTCGGTATCGCGGCGCTAATGGCGCCTCAACAGACCCTGGCGTGGCTGATCGGTCTGTTCGGGCTCTTCGCGTTGGCCGACGGCCTCTTCACCATGGGCGCCGGACTGGCCGTCAGTTGGCTCACGCTTTTCCTGGAAGGGTTTGTCGGTATTGCCGTCGGGCTGGTGACGCTGTTCGCCCCAACGTCTTTCACGGAACAGTGGCTCGTCGTCAACATCGCTGCGTACGCGGTCATTACCGGTGGTATCGAACTGGCCGGTGCGTGGACGTTGAAGCCACGAGCCAGGGGCGCGATGGTGCAGGGCAATTGGCTGCTCGGACTGAACGGCGCGGTGTCCTTGTTGTTCGGCCTGGCGCTCTTCACCAACACAGGCATGGCGCACGCGACGCTCATCACCTGGCTCGGCGTCTTTGCGCTGGTGTCGGGTCTCCTGCTGTTGGCCTTCGCGCTCAACGTCAAGGGTTGGCGCTCGGTGCTCGGCTCTCCTGTCGTCACCGCGTAAGGGTCAGACGATGCGCTATTGAGGCTGCGGGTCGTACACGCGGTGGCGCGAAGACAGTGCGCCCCCGCGGGCACCGGCGGCCTCCACCGTCACCGTCAGGCGGTGCGACTCGGGATCGATCGCGTAGGTTTCGGTAATCTTCCCACCTTGAAGTCCTGAAATCTCGGTCACCAGCTGATCGCGATTCCAGTTCGTCTTGCGTTCGATTCCATTCGACTCGTCCTTCACCTTCGAACCGTCCGTCGCAAGGCGCGTCGTGCGCCCATCACCGGTTGTGATGATCACCATCGACTCGGTTCGAGTGATGGTCATGCGCTCGGGTGCGCTCATGATGTCGCGCAGGGCATCGCGCCGGCGTTGCATGTCCTCAGGGTTGCCGCCCCGGCC
>JBEBGG010000069.1:0-18803 GCA_040081555.1 Vicinamibacterales bacterium | reverse complement strand
CTGCTACGCCGCTACTGCTTCACCTGCCACAACCAGCGGATGAATACCGCCGGGCTCGCACTCGATAAGCTCGACCTTAACGACATTGCGGCCAACCCCGTCGTGTGGGAAAAGGTAGTTTGGAAGCTTCGAGGAGGCATCATGCCTCCGGTCAATCAGCCTCGTCCTGATAGCGCGGCGGCCGCCGCCTTCGCTTCCTTCCTCGAGGGTGAGCTCGATCGAGCCGCCGCGGCCCATCCTGACCCAGGTCGCGTGCCGGTGCACCGCCTGAACCGCGCCGAATATAGCAATGCTGTACGCGATCTCTTGTCTATCCAGGTCGAGTCAACATTGCTGCCGTCAGACGAAGTGGGGCATGGCTTCGACAATATCGCTGGTAATCTGACCGTCTCTCCGGCCCTGCTTGAGCGCTATATGGCGGCCGCCCGCCGCATTAGTCGTCTCGCTGTTGGTGATCCGTCGATTGGACCGGGCTACACCTCAAGGGTCTACGCCTCGCCGATGAACATGACCCAGAACGATCGGATGGGCGAAGACCTGCCGCTCGGGTCGCGTGGCGGGATTGCGGCGAAGCATCAGTTCCCCCTTGATGGCGAGTATCAGGTGCGCATTCGCCTCAAGAAGAGCGTCTACGAGTACATCGTCAATCTTGAGGACGCGCACGATCTGGATGTCCGCGTAGACGGAGCGCGGATCGCGCGATACACCGTGGGCGGCGTTACCAAGGGCAAACCTGCTCCCGTGAGCTTCTCCGGCACCTTTATGGCCGCCGGCGGGGCGGGCTTTCCGACGCAGGATTGGGACGATTACCGGACCTCGGCCGACTCGCACCTGAACCTTCGCTTCAAGGCCAAGGCCGGGCTCCACACGGTCACTGCGTCCTTTGTCGGGAAGTCGTGGGAGCTGGGGGGAATCCTTCAGCCGCCCCTTCGCGAGTATGGTGCGTCGGTCACCGAGATCACGGATACATCATCAAAGCCTGAAGGCCCAGGGGTCGAGAGTCTGACGATCGACGGTCCCTACAATCCGACCGGCCCTGGTGATACGCCGACTCGCGCGCGGGTGTTTGTGTGCCGTCCCGCAGCCGCCGCTGGCGAGCCGGCCTGTGCGAAACGCATCCTGTCGACTCTGGCCCGCCGCGCATTTCGCCGCCCCGTGACCGACAAGGACCTGGTTCCTCTCCTGGCGTTCTACGAGCAGGGCCGCGCGGCTCGTGGGTTCGAGGGAGGCATTGAGTCGGCGCTCGAACGTATTCTGGTCGATCCGGAATTCCTGTTCCGTATCGAATCTGAAGCAGCGGGCGGTGTTGCCAAGAGCGGGATGCGTCCAGTGTCTGATCTCGCGCTCGCTTCACGCCTGTCGTTCTTTCTGTGGAGCAGCATCCCAGACGACGAACTCCTGAGCGTTGCTGCTAACGGCCAGCTCTCGAATCCCGTAGTTTTAGAGAAGCAGACGCGGCGTCTACTTGCAGATCCCCGATCCAAGGCGCTCGCCGACAACTTCTTTGGGCAGTGGCTCGCCCTCAGAAGTCTGCGTGGCCAAACCCCAGATCCGAACATCTTCCCTGAGTTCGACGAGAATCTGCGGGATGCGTTCAGGGAAGAGACCGAACTCTTTATTGAGAGCCAGCTCCGTCAGGACCGGCCGCTACTCGAACTCCTCAGCGCCGACTACACCTACATGAACGAGCGGCTGGCGCGCCACTATCAGATTGCGAACGTCAGCGGAAGCCGCTTCCGTCGCGTCGAACTGACCGACCGCAACCGCGGCGGCCTGCTTGGAATGGGCAGCGTTCTGTCCGTCACCTCGTACGGCAATCGCACTTCGCCGGTGTTGCGTGCGAAGTGGATCCTCGAAAACATCCTAGGTACGCCGCCGCCACCACCGCCTGGCAATGTGCCGGCGTTCCCGGCCGCAGCTGGTGAGAACGGGGAGATCCGGTCGGTCAGAGAGCGACTCGCGACGCACCGGAAGAATCCGGTCTGCGCCAATTGCCACGCGCCGATGGATCCGCTTGGATTTGCGCTCGAGAACTTCGACGCCGTTGGCAAGTGGCGCACGTTGGATGCAAACAATCCGATCGATCCGTCCGGGGTACTCGTTGACGGGACCAAGTTCACCGGCCCGGTGGAACTCCGGCAAACTCTGCTACAGCGCGAGAACCAAATCGTGCGAACCATCTCAGAAAAGATGTTGACCTACGCCCTCGGTCGTGGTCTTGAATCGCAGGATGCGGCGATTGTCCGGTCTGTCGTGCGCAACACCGCGGCGCAGGGAAGCCGTTGGTCATCGCTGATTCTCGAAATCGTGAAGAGCACCCCGTTTCGTATGAGGAGGAACGACCTATGATCCTGACCAAGAAATCCATTCCTCGCCGCACCATACTTCGCGGGATGGGGGCGGCGATCGCGTTGCCCTTGCTCGACGGGATGATTCCGGCCTTTACGCCTCTCGTTCAGACCGCGGCTCAGCCGATCAAGCGCTTCGGCGTCGTTTATCTGCCTAACGGCGTGATTATCGATAAGTGGACGCCCAAAACGCTGGGAGCCAACTTCGAATTCACCCCAATCCTCAAGCCCCTCGAGCCGTTTCGAGATCGGATGTTGGTCATCTCGGGTCTGACCCAGGATGCCAACGGTCAAACCAGTAAGAGCGGCGCCGTTCATGGTCGCTGCGCGACGAAGTATCTGACGGGCGCCATTCCGCGCCCCTTCGGACAGGAAGGTCTTGAGTTCCACGCTGACGTGTCCGTCGATCAACTGATCGCGGCGCAGCTTGGTAAGCAGACCCAGCTCGGGTCTCTTGAGCTCTCCATGGAGTCTGGAGACGTCGGGGCCGGGACCTGTGACGGCGGCTACAGCTGCACCTACGCGCATACGATCTCATGGCGCAGCCCGACGACACCCCTCGCGATGGAGCACAATCCGCGCGTTGTGTTCGAACGGATGTTTGGCGACGGGGGCAGTACCGACGCCCGAACCCGCTTGGCGCTGATGGGGAAGAACCGCAGCATCCTTGACTCGGTGAGTGACAAGGTCAGCGGCCTTTCGAAACAGCTGGGGCCGAGCGACGGGATCAAGCTCACGGAGTACCTGGAGGCCGTCCGCGACATCGAACGACGGGTCCAGCGGGCAGAGGAACAGAGCGGCCGGGAGCTGCCGGCATTCGATGAGCCTGCCGGCGTGCCGGCGACGTTCGAGGAACACGCCCGCCTGATGTTCGATCTTCAGGTTCTCGCGTACCAGAGTGATCTCACTCGAGTCATCACCTTCATGATGGGACGCGAGTTCAGCAGCCGAACCTACCCTGAGATCGGCGCGCCTGGTGGACACCATCCGCTGTCGCATGAAAGCAGCCCGTCGAGCCAGGAGCAGTTGCTACGCATCAACGTCTATCATGCGCAGCAGTTTGCGTACTACCTGAAGAAGCTTCAATCGACGCCAGACGGCGACGGATCGCTTCTCGATCACATCTGCCTGTACTACGGGGCGGGCATGAGCAACGGCAACCATATTCCCGAGAACCTTCCTATGGTCATGCTCGGCGATCTGGGCTCCTCTGGCGGCCGCCATCTGAAGTACGAGGGGAAGACGCCGTTGGCGAACCTGCACACGACCGTGCTTCACCGTCTCGGTCTGCCGGTCGAGCGGTTACACGACGCGACGGGCGCGCTCGACCTGTCTGCTCCTACTGTCTGAGTGAAGCAAGACCGGGCCCGTAGGTTACGGGCCCGGTCTTGACTTCAGCTCGTCGATATCCGCAGTCACATTTATTGCAGGGAGTTGTACGTTGAAGTCCATACGTCTGCGGCTGGCCTCCTGGTGCACGGTGTTGGTGCTCGTTTTCGCCGCCAATGCGACGGCCCAGGCGCCACGAACGCGCGGCAATGCCGCGCCGGATCTGCGGCTTGTTGAAGCCGTGCGAAGCCAAGACCGACAGCGCATTGCCGCCGCTTTCAAGTTGGGGGCCGATGTCAAGTCAGCATCGCCGGACGGCTCAACCGCGCTGCACTGGGCGGTCTACTGGGAGGATGTCGAAACAGCCGAGCGGCTGATCCGGGCTGGTGCGAACGTCAAGGTCGCCAACGATCTTGGCATGACCCCTCTGGTTCTCGCCTGCAGCAATACCACTGGCGTCCTTGTTGAAAAACTGCTGGCGGCGGGCGCAGATGCAAACACCGCCCTGGCGAGTGGAGAGACCGCTCTGATGTTGGCGGCGCGCGCCGGCAATGTGGCGGCGGTGCGCGCCCTGCTTGCGGGCGGCGCGAACGTGAACGCCCGAGAGCAGACGCATAGCCAGACCGCCCTCATGTGGGCGGTGGCCAACGTGCGCCCCGAGGTGACGCGGCTGCTATTGGACCGTGGCGCCGAAGTGTCCGCGCGCGCAGCAACCAGCCAACTGGTCTTCAACATGGGGGGCAACCGATCTGCTGGCAGCGCGTCGGCGGAGACTCCGCTCGAAGAGGTTCCGCTGGGGGGCACCACTCCGCTGCTGTTTGCTGCTAGGTCTGGCGATCTCGAGTCCGCGAAGCTGCTTCTCGCCAAGGGAGCCAATGCCAACGACACGCTGGCGGATGGCAATACCGCCCTGATCGTGGCGGTGCACAGTGGTCACGGCTCGGTCGCTCAGGTTCTTCTCGAGCACGGGGCGGACGTCAAGGCCGCACCGCTTGGGTACACTGCCCTGCACGCAGCAGTTCTCAGGGGAACGCTCCGCGATCGCGGGGTGCAGAATACCGATCCCCTGTCCGGTCTGCCACTCGTCAAGCTCTTGCTGGACAAGGGGGCTGATGTCAACGCGCGACTCACCAAGGGCACGCCGGTCCGACGTTGGAGCCACGACTTCGCCTTTCTTGAGCGCTGGTCTGGTGCTACGCCTTTCTGGCTGGCTTCCAAGTTTCTTGAGGTCGAAATGATGCGCGCCCTTGCCGCGGCAGGCGCGGATGTCACAATCGGAAGCCGAGACGGGGCCCCGCCGCTTCTGGTGGCCGCGGGCTACGGCTACAGCCGCGCCAGCGGAACCGAAGCATTCACGAAGGACCGCCGCGACTTTTCCTACTACAACACCGAGCCGTTCGCTGTCGCAACGAGCATTCCAGCGGAGGAAGAGCGTTTGGCAGTAGAAGCCGTCAAGCTCCTGCTGTCGCTCGGCGCGAAGGTGAACGTTACAGCGTTGAATGGAGACACCGCCGTTCACTCGGCCGCGGCGCTCGGCATGGACTCGGTCATTCGCGTACTGGCCGAAGCCGGGGCTGACCTCCAGGTCAAGAACAGGGCCGGTCGTCTTCCGGCAGACGTCGCACGTCGCGACAACGGGATCGGGAGCAGTTCCATTCGAGAAAAGACCGTGGAGCTGCTCAAGACGCTCGCGGCCAAGTAGGCGCAGCCGGCACGATTAGATCGTCGATTCAGAGCGTCAGGCCTGAGTCTCATGCTCAGCTCCTTCGGGGAACCACGCCAGCCAGACGCAGTCGGCTGGCCGTCGCATGGTCACCTCCGAAGTTGACTCTCTCGTTGTGAGACGGCTAAACTGACGCGCCTCTAGAAATGCTTCACATTTGCCTCACGACCAACCTAGGCCAGTTGTGGGCAAGCATTTTGGCCGTACCTGTGGTGGTCGCGACCGCGCTGGGACCAGTGCCGCAGTCGGCTCCCACCCACCCAGAGACACCACATCGCCATACCGAGGCCCAGAGTCTAGCCAACCCGCTGCCCAATACCGCCGAGGTTGCTAAACAAGGTGCCGCAGTCTACGCAGCCCGGTGCGCCGGCTGCCATGGTCTGTACGGGTTGGGAAACGGGCGTCTCGCCGCCGGAATGGCGGCGTACGGTGCCCGGCCGTCAAATCTGACCGACGATGTCTGGCAGCACGGAGAGACGGACGGGGAGCTTTTCGTCGTCATTCGGGACGGCGCGGGCCCCGGCTCCCAGATGCCCGACTACGGTGGCAAGTTGTCCGATGAAGAGATCTGGCAGATAGTGCGGCACCTTCGTAGTCTTAGTATGAAGTGAGACCTACGTTTGTACCGCTGGGGCTAGCGTAACGGTTTCGTCCAGTTGGACCGCCGAGGTCCGGAGCAGTAAGGAGCGTCGATTGATGTTGCCAAAATATGTTGCAGTTACGCTTGTGGGGCTATTGGCAGTCGCAGCGGTGCCGACCGTTGGTCTCCTAGGTCAGGGGGCCGGCAAGGCTGGCGAGTGGCCCACCTGGGGTGCAGATCTCGGCAACCGCCGATACTCCGCGCTGGATCAGATCAACGCGCAGAACTTCAGCTCCCTGGAAGTGGCTTGGCGGATCCGGACGGATAACTTCGGGGCGAGTCCGGAGTACAAGCTTGAGGGAACGCCCCTGATGGTCAACGGCGTGCTTTATGGCACGGGCGGGACGAGAAGAACCGTGTTCGCTGCGGATCCGGCCACTGGGGAGTTGCGCTGGGTTCACGGAGAAGAAGAAGGCCGCCGCCGCGCGAATGCGCCGCGATTGCTCTCTGGCCGGGGCCTGTCCTACTGGACCGATGGACGAAGCGAGCGAATCCTCTATATCACCTTGGGTTTCCAGCTCGTCGCGCTCGACGCCAAGACCGGCGTCCGCGTACCCAGTTTCGGCAAAGACGGCCTTGTCGACTTGAAGGAAGCCGCAATTGTCGGCGGCGGACAGAAGATCGATCCAGAGGCAGGCGACATCGGTGTCAATAGCACGCCGCTGGTGGTTAACGACGTCGTCGTGATCGGGGCAGCGTTCTCAGAGCAGAGCGGAACGTCGCCTAAGACCCACAACAATACAAAGGGTGTGATCCAGGGATACGACGCCCGAACGGGCAAGCGGCTGTGGGTGTTCCGGACCATCCCGATGCCCGGGGAGTTCGGCAACGACAGCTGGGAAAAAGACTCGTGGGCGACCAACGGCAACAACGGCGTCTGGACGCAGATGGCGGCGGATCCAGCCCTCGGCCTCGTGTACCTGCCCGTGGAGACGCCGACGAGCGACTACTATGGCGGTCACCGCCCCGGCAACAACCTGTTTGGGGAGACTGTCGTCGCCGTCGACGTGAAGACCGGGCAGCGCAAGTGGCATTACCAGCTGGTGCACCACCCGCTGTGGGGATTCGACCAGGCGAGCCCGCCGATCCTGGCCGATGTGACCGTCGATGGAAAGCTCGTGAAGGTGCTGGCTATACCCGGGAAGCAGTCGTTCCTGTACGTCTTCGACCGCGAAACCGGACGCCCGGTGTGGCCAATCGAAGAGCGACCGGTCGAGCGTGGCGACGTGCCTGGAGAGTGGTACTCGCCTACACAGCCGTTTCCGACAAAGCCGCCGGCGTACGACCGCCAGGGCTTCTCTAACGACTACCTCATCGACTTCACACCTGAGCTTCGCGCCGAGGGTCTGAAGCTGGTATCCCGGTACAAGATCGGGCCGATCTTCACGCCGCCGAGCCTTGCGACGAAAGACGGTACCCTGGGCACCCTGGCCCTGAGTGCTGGGAGCGGCGGTACGAACTGGCCGGGCGGCGCCTACGACCCCGAGTCGCATATCGCGTACGTGCCCTCGCAAAGTGCGGCCCCCTACCTGTGGGACTTGATACCCAACCCAGACCCGGGCCGATCCGACCTTCGCTACATGAAGGGCAATCCGACCACCGGCATTGGACAGGGGGGCCTAGGCGGCCTGAATGTCCGGGGATTGCCACTGGCCAAGCCTCCGTACGGACGCATTTCTGCAATCAACCTGGATCGTGGCGATATTACATGGCAGGTGCCGCACGGGGAGACGCCAGACAATGTCAGGAATCACCCAAGTCTTAAGGGCATCACCGTGCCTCGCACAGGAATGCCGTGTGCGGGTCTGGCAGGTCTGCTCCTCACCAAGACCCTTCTGATCGGCGGTGAGTGCACCACGACGACGGCGTCCGGGGCGCGGGGCGCGATGCTTCGGGCGTACGACAAGGCGACCGGCAAGGAAGTTGGTGCGGTGTTCATGTCTGCGCAGCAGACGGGAAACCCGATGACCTACCTGGCCGGTGGGCGCCAGTACATTGTTGTGGCGGTCGGCGGCGGCTCATCTGCCGGAGAGTACGTCGCATACCGCCTGCCCGCCAAGTAACACGTGCGGCAGGCCGCGAATTCATGTGAGTGGAGTAAGTGATGCAACCTCAAAGTCTGAGCGTGATGGGGAGTTCGGTGGTGCGGATCGCGCGGATCGGCCTGATGGCGTGCCTTGTGACCAGCACTGCCGCCCAGGTGGCGGCGCAGTCCGCGCCGCAACAGCAAACTAAGGGCACTGGCGTCACGAAGCCATGGGTCGCGCCTCGCACACCTTGGGGCGATCCGGACCTGCAGGGTATTTGGGACAACGGTACGCCCACGACGTTGGAGCGGCCAGCCGAATTTTCAGGGCGCGAATTCCTGACCGAAGAGGAGCTCAAGGCTCGTTCGGAGGAGGTCGCCACTCGAGCTGAAAAGCGTCCGGACTCGGCGGTGGCTGACGTCGAGCTGGCCTACAACAACGAATGGTGGGATCGTGGCACACCTCTTAAGCGCACCTCGCTGATCGTCGACCCGGCCAACGGGCGTCTACCAGAGCTGACGGCTGAAGGACGCAAGCTGGTTGCCGAACGTGATGCGTATCGAAAGAGCCGCGGGCCGGCAGACTCCTGGACCGACCGACCGTTGCAGGAGCGGTGCATCCTCTACCACGGCGTGCCCCCGATGCCAACCGGCTATAACAATAACTACCAGATTGTCCAGACTCCTGGGCATGTCGCAATTCGCTACGAGATGATGGCTGAGACGCGCATCATTCCTCTTGACGGGAGGCCTGCGCTGAATCCGAGAGTCAAGCAGTGGATGGGCAACTCGCGGGGCCGATGGGAGGGCGACACTCTTGTCGTCGAAACAACCGGATATAGCGACAAGACTACGTTTAGGTTTCCGGCCGCCAACGACAGCCTGCGCGTCATCGAACGCTTCAAGCGCGTCGGCAAGAACGATATCGACTATCAGTTCACCGTGGATAACCCCGTGATGTACACCCGTCCCTGGACCGCCGTGCTACCACTGACGGCGACCGAAGGACCGATCTACGAGTACGCGTGCCACGAAGGCAACTATGGCATCGCAGGGGTGTTGAGTGGACACCGCGCTCAGGAACAGGCGGCCGAAGAATCGGCCAAGAAGAACAAGTAGGCTCCGTGTCTGCACTTGGGAGGCTCTCATGAGGCGAAAGCTGGTACCGATTCTCGTCAGCACGGCCGTCACCGCCGTCATGTTGATAGGCCTGGCCGTGGTCGGGCCTGTACACGCGCTCGCGCAGGCGAAGCCCGCAGTCCCGCCCTCGGACTCAGCCAAACGATGGACGCCACCAAGGACTCCTAGCGGTCAGCCCGATCTCCAAGGGGTCTGGAGTTTTTCTACCGCCACTCCGTTCGAGCGTGCCGCCGACCTGGCCGACAAAGAATTCCTCACGGCCGAAGAGGCCGCCGCGTACGCAAAGAAGATTGTCGAAGCCAGGAACAAGGACACACGCGGCGACAACGCGCAGAGCGACGTGGAAGCCGCGTACAACGACTTCTGGTGGGACCAGGGTACGCAAATGGGCGGTACCCGGCGGACGTCGCTGGTAATCGATCCAAAGAACGGGAAGATTCCGCCGCTGACTCCAGCGGGCCAAAAGCGGGCGGCCGACAGCGCCGCAAACTGGGTGGGCGCGCCCGATGGTCCGGAGGATCGCTCTCTCGGAGAGCGCTGTCTCATGGGCTTCAACGCCGGACCGCCGATGGCGCCGAGCGCGTACAACAACAACGTCCACATTCTCCAGACTCCGGACCACGTGGCGTTGCTGAACGAAATGATTCACAACACCCGGATTGTCCCGCTCAATGCGCACCCGGCGTTACCTGAACGGGTCCGCCTGTGGGCTGGTGAATCGAAGGGCCACTGGGAGGGCGACACACTGGTTGTTGTCACGACCAACTTCAGACCGGAGGGCACCGGGCAGGTGGCGCTCAGGGGCTCGAGCGGTGATCAGATGAAATTGACTGAGCGCTTCACGCGGTCCGGGCCGAATGATCTCATCTACGAGTTCACGGTAGACGATCCTGGCACGTGGGTCCGGCCATGGACCGTGCAGATGCCCATGACCCGTAGTGACGAGCCTATCTACGAGTACGCGTGTCACGAAGGCAACTACGGGATGATGAACATGCTCTCGGGGGCACGCGCGAAAGAGCGTGCCGCGGATTCTTCGTCGCCGCACTGAGCGGCGCCAGCCAACCTGAGCCTGGCAGCAGGCGAGGGCGGACACGTCTGTCCATTCGTCGCACTTTTCAGCGCCGCACCCCGATCATGTGTGCGCTGTTGCATCGTGGGCACCAGACTCTCGCCGTTCGGCGATTCTCATTTTCAACAGGTGGGCACATGACGAAGTATCTCGTATCCGTTTCCTACACCGCTGAAGGCGCCAAGGGCCTTCGTAAGGACGGCGGCACCAAGCGTCAACACGTGGTAGGCAAGGCGATCGAAGGCATTGGCGGCACGATGGAGTCGTTCTACTTCTGCTTCGGCGACAAAGACGCGATTGTCATCTGCGATTTCCCGGACGCGGTGTCGGCCGCGGCGCTTAACCTAGCCATTTCATCCACCGGTGCCGTGCGCCTGACGACGACGCCGCTGCTGACGCCTGCGGAAATGGATAAAGCCTGCGGGAAGAAGACCGCGTACAAAGCGCCCGGCGCATAACCCGGGAGTGCACTTCTCGCCCTATTTTCTCGCCGCCAGATAGGTGCCGATTGCAGTCAACTCATCACGCGTCAACCGGGTCCCAAATGCCGGCATCGGCGACCCGGGGGCGATCGCCTCAGGGTTACTGATCCACTGCATCAGCCAGGACGCGTCGCGCGTTCGCCCGATCGCTGACAGGTCTGGCGCTGCCTGCGATCCCTCCCTGTCAATTGCGTGGCAACCGGCGCAGAAGCGTACGAAGACAAGAGCGGCCGTCTGAACCTCGGGCGTCACCTGCGGCTCTGCGCTCCCGGTGCGGATGTTGCGCATGTAACTGAGGACGGCCTCCGTCTGAGGCGCGGTCAACCCCCCCGGAGGTGGTGGTCGCAGTCCCGGCGCGATCACTTGCGGGTCGCGGGCGTGTGCCAGCAGCCATTGCGGATCCTTTGTCAACCGAGCAACCGGATCGGCAACGCCGCCGAGGCGATGGCAGTCCGTGCAAGCCGAGCCCTTTACAAGTTCGCGTCCGGCGATCGCCATTGGCGTCCAGACTGACGGGTCGCGGTGGTCTGGCGTGTCTTTGTAGCCCAGGTAAGAGAGGACAAGAATGCCAGCGCCGAGCACGACAAACGCCCCAGTCACGACCGGCCGCTTCAGCGGATGCCGGTCGGGCCGCGGATCGAGAAACGGCAGGAACAACAGCAGCCCAACCACGAGCCCAGGAATCAACATCGTCGCCACCGGCTCGAGAGGGCCGGGGAAGTATTTCAGGAGCTGAAACAAGCTGAAGAAATACCACTCAGGGCGCGGCACATACGACGCGTCCGTCGGGTCAGCAATGCTATCGAGCGGTGGGGTGAATGCGATGGCGAGCGTTAGCAGGAGCGCAAAGACCGCCGACGCGGCGACGGTATCCTTGATGGCGTGATACGGATAGAACGGCCGAGATGGGCCATCGACGGGCACGATCGCGCCGGAGATGCCATGCCGCCGCATCAGATACAGGTGCGCAACCACAAAGGTGATAAGCGTCCCCGGCAGGACGAACACGTGCACCACATACCAGCGCAGCAGCGTCAGTGATCCCATCGTGCTGCCGCCCTTCATCAAGGCGGCGATGGAGTCGCCCATGGGCATGTTGCGGGCGATGTTGATCGTGACCGTCGTCGCCCAATACGCCTTCTGGTCCCACGGCAGCAGATAGCCACTGAGGGCGAATCCGAGGATGACCAGCAGCAGTACCACGCCAGTGATCCAGGTGACCTCGCGCGGCTTCTTGTACGATCCCCACACCACGACTCGAAGCATGTGGACGACCGCCGCGATCACAATCAGGCTGGCGCCGAAGAAGTGCAGGCCACGCAACACGCTGCCAAACGTCAGGCGCTGCATGATGTAGCGGATGCTGTCGTAGGCGAACTGGGGCGTCGGCACGTAGTACATCGCCAGGATGACGCCGGTCAGCAGCTGCACCGCCAACAGCAGCAAGAGGACGCTGCCGGTGACAAACCACCACCCGACGCCGGCCTGGATTGGCTCATCGAGCAGATGCGCCCGCACGGCGCGAATGCCAGTGCGCGAGTCGAACCAGTCGGCGGCGCTTGACAGCCAGCGCATTAGATCTGAACCAGCACTTGATCGCCCTCGATCCGGGCCACCAATGTGGTGAGGGGCGCCGGGGGCGGCCCAGACATCACCTTTCCTGTGCGGTCGTAGGTGCCGCCGTGGCAAGGGCAGCGCAGTACCTGGGCGCTCGTGTCCCAACTCACGCGACAGCCAAGATGTGTGCAGGTGGAGTCGAGCGCCGTCACCACGGATGCGCCTGTCCGCACCAAGAACACCGTCCGTCGATCGACGGTGACGGTGTAGCCATCCTCTCGGACGATGCGCAGCGTCACCGCGAGGGGGTCGTTCTCTGGCAGGTCGCTGACACGCCCGGCCGGCAGCCAGTTTTCCTTCGCTCGTTCAAGCACCGGCGAGGTGACCGCCCCACCCGCAATGATCCCAATCACACCGACGATGGCGGTGTGGATGGTCGTGATCGCCCGAGAGAGAAAGCGCCGTCGAGTCGTGGGGGTGGGTGTGGGAGCTGATTCGCTATTCATCATGGACACAACTGGCGGCCGCTCGCATCGACCCTACACCGGTGGGAATACTGTGGTGATGCTAAGTCCATCGACTGAGCGCGTCAACCCCCGAGCTGTCCTCGCGAGCTAGACCTGGCCGGACCTAGACGAGCGCTCATCTCGCGCGTCGCCCAAAGAATATTCGCCTCCCGGGCCGCAGACGCCGTGCCCTGTAGGCCAGGACGGAGACGTGGCACCTGTGGACGTCGTCCTATCAAGTAGGCGGAACGAACAGTCCGGCCATAGAATCACGATTTCGGCATCTTCGCGGGCACATCATGTTCACCGGCGCCAATCACGTCGACTGGCGCGAATCAGCGAGGCGTTTCATGACACTACAACTTGGCAGCGTGGCACCAGATTTTGAAGCGGACACCACCGAGGGCCGCATCAGTTTCCATCGATGGCTCGGCGACTCGTGGGGCGTGCTCTTCTCCCACCCCAAGGACTTCACGCCGGTGTGCACGACGGAACTGGGTTCGGTGGCTCGCCTGAAACCGGAGTTCGATAAGCGCCACACAAAGGTCATCGGCCTCAGCGTCGACCCGGTCGACCAGCACATCAAGTGGTCGAAAGACATCGAGGAGACGCAGGGGGTGGCGCCGAACTATCCGATGATCGGCGATACCGATCTGCACGTGTCGAAGCTCTACGGCATGCTGCCGGCGTCGATCGAGGGCTCCTCCGAAGGGCGCACCGCCGCTGACAACCAGACGGTCCGGAACGTCTTTGTCATTGGGCCTGACAAGAAGGTCAAGCTGATCATCGTCTACCCCATGACGACCGGCCGCAATTTTCACGAAGTGATCCGCGTGCTTGACTCGCTGCAGCTGACAGCCGGCCACAAGGTGGCGACGCCCGCGAACTGGAAGGTTGGCGATGATGTGATCATCGCCGGCTCGGTGTCCGACGAGGACGCGAAGAAGATCTATCCGGACGGATGGAAGGCCCCCCGGCCGTACCTCCGCATCGTGCCGCAGCCGAAGTGAACGAGCGTCGCACGCACTTTCGCGGATGGGCCAAGCCGGGGGTCATACCGCCGGGCGTTGAAGCGCCGCCGGCCGTGCCGGCCGGAGAGACGCTCGACGCGATCAGCGGGCACTTCAGGTTGTTTCAGCTTCGCGATGGGCATCGCTTCTCGACCGACGATGTGCTGACGGCGTGGTATGGGAGCACGTGGGTGCCGACGGCATCCACGGTGCTCGATCTCGGCTCTGGCATTGGGTCGGTCGGTATGGTGGCCGCGTGGCGGCTGCCCGGCGCGAGGATCGTCACGATCGAGGCGCAAGAGGAGAGCGTGCGCCTGGCCCGCAAGTCGGCGGCCTACAACGGCCTGGACGCGCGCTACGAGATCAGGCTCGGGGACTTTCGCGAGTCCGGGTCACTCGGCGCCGATGAGCAGTTCGACCTGGTGCTCGGCAGCCCGCCGTACTTCCCGCTTGGCACAGGGGTCGAAGGCGATCATCCGCAGAAGGTCCAGTGTCGCTTCGAGCTTCGGGGCGACATCGCTGACTACACTCGTGTGGCCATGCAACACCTCGCTCCTGGTGGATTGTTTGCCTGCGTCTTTCCTGACAAGCAGCTTGCTAGGGTGCAGCGTGCCGCCGCGGACGCAGACGCCGTCATTGTCCGTCGTCGGCCGGTGGTGTTTCTCGAGGGTGAGGCCCCCCTGGTCGACCTATTCGCGATGATGCGCGCGGTCGATCTGCCTGGGGAGATGAGGCCCCGCACCTGGGTGGAACCCCCGCTCGTCATCCGGAGCCTCGGCGGTTCCGTGCATCCGGAGTATGCCGCCGTCAAGCTGGCGTTTGGGTTTCCCCCGTAGGTCACCTGCTGACGCCGTATCGAGGGCGTTAGTCGTTGGCGAGCGGCCCGACGCCCCACTGGCGCAGGATGAGGGTCTCATCAGCGGCGCTCGTGGATTTCTTGAAGCGCGCGCCTGAGCGTCCCTTGACGCGGCGTTCGCACTCCGCCCACGTCGTGTGACGCATAGGCACGCCGTCGACAACGCTCACATACGAATGCGCGGCCGACTTTGGCTGGCTCGTGGAACCAGGGGTAGCCGATCGCTTCGGCACGGACGTTTCGTCTGGCACCCGGAGGATGTCGAGGGCGTAGCCCTCGACCGGCCCGCGATAGAGCTGTGCTGGCTGTTGGAGCGCAAAGCTCGTCGCGATCTGATCGACCCGTTCGTTGCCAGGCGTGCCGACATGGCCGCGCACCCAGCGCCAGTCCACACCGCCTGGGCCCCGCGCGCTGACGAGCGCCGAGAGGCGCTCCCAGTAGTCTCGATTGAGGACCTCGCTCCCCTGCGCCGTCTTCCACCCCCGCTTCCGCCAGCCCCACACCCACTGGGTGATGCCCTGAATCACGTAGGTGGAGTCGGTATAGATCGCCACCGGACCGGGGTGACTGGCCGTGTGTTCGAGCGCTGCGATCACGGCGCTCAACTCCATTCTGTTGTTGGTCGTGTGTGGCGACCCACCCCCAAGTTCGGCAACGTCGCCCTCTGGTGTGACGACGATGGCACCCCAGCCACCAGGACCGGGGTTGCCCTTGGCTGCGCCGTCAGTGAACACAATCGTGAACGAATCCATCCGTGAAAAGGCTACTTCAATCGTGCCCGATCGCGCGCGTTCTGCCGTCGCCTCAACCTTTCGAGCGGAGTCAGCGCTCGTGGATGTTTCAGTAGGGAGCTGTATCGGCCGGAGTGGATGGTCGTGACAGAATGCTTACCAGCCGCGTATGAATTGTGAACCTGGCTGCTAACGTCACAGCATTCTGGCCCCGATGCCACACACACACCCGCACGGGAATCATAGCGATCCGCATCCGCACAGCCTCCACGGCCACGACCACGGCGCCGGCGTGCATTCGCATGCGCTGAGCGCCGACGCGGATCGCCGCTACGTCACCATCGCGCTGGCGCTCATCGTCGGCTTCATGGCCGTCGAGGTCGTCGTCGCGATTCTGGCGCAGTCGCTGGCCCTGCTCTCGGATGCCGGCCACATGCTGACCGATGCGGGTGCGCTGGCGCTGTCGCTCGTGGTCATTCGGCTGGTGCAGCGTCCTGCGGAAGGCGGCTTGACCTACGGTATGCGCCGCGCGGAAGTACTGAGCGGACAGGCCAACGGCGCGGTGCTGCTCGTGCTCGGCGCGCTCGTCACATATGAGGGGATTGTGCGGCTCATCGATCCGCCGGAGGTGGACGGTATGCAAGTGGCCGTCGTCGCCGGTATCGGGGTTGTCGTCAACCTCGCCGCAGCATGGGTGCTCGCCAAGGCGAACCGTGAGAGCCTCAACGTCGAGGGTAGCTTTCAGCACGTCCTCACGGATCTCTACGCGTTTATTGGCACGTGCATCGCCGGGCTGGTGATTGTCTTCACGGGATTCAACCGTGCTGACGCGATCGCGTCGCTGGTGGTCGCCGCGCTGATGATTCGCTCGGGTTACGTGTTGCAGCAGAAGTCGATTCGGGTACTCCTCGAACAAGCCCCGACAGGCATCGCCCCGGAAGAGGTCGGCTGGGCCATGACGCGTGTTGGAAGTGTGAAGGAGGTGCACGACCTCCATGTGTGGGAAATCGCGCCCGGGCATCCCATCCTGACCGCGCACGTGCTGGTGGCGAAAGAGGCCGACTGCCATGCTGTCCGCCGCGATCTCGAGCACATGCTCCACGAGCGATTCACGATCGAGCACACCACGCTGCAGATGGATCATGCGCACCCGCATCTGATCCCGATTGCGCGTCAACCGAAGGCTGCGCCGTGATGCGTCGTCTTCGCGGCGCTCCGCTCAGGCGACCTCGCTGCCAGGCGGCGGAGGAGCCAGCGCCCGCAGATGATCGCACAGGAGCTTGCACGCGTCAGTCGCGGTGAAGATTCCAGCCAGTCGGCCGTGACTCGTGACCAGGACGCTGCCCACGTGCCGGCTGGCCATTTCCTCAAGGACTTTGTCCAGCTGTTCGCTGGTGTCCACCGTATAGGCGTCAGGTACGAAGACGTCGCGCACGAACAGTTCGTCCTTCGGCGGCAGACCGAGGTCGGGGTCGAGCGCCCGCTTCAGATCGCGGTCGCTCAACAGGCCCGCGAGTTGGTCTCCCTCCTTCACCGGAAGATGTCTGATCCCGTGGCGCACCATTAACGCCCGTGCGACGAGCAAGCTGTCGTCGACGTTCACGAAATGGGGAAAAGGCGTCATGACGGTACGAATCGCAGGGATGTGGGTCATGGTGTCTCCACGGAGCGGGCATTATCCATGCCGGCCACGTCTAATCGAGCCTCGCACTATTGAATCCGCCAGTCCAGTCAGGAAGACGCGCCGCGGTCTGCACCAGGGTATTGGTATCCATGCGGGCGTCGAGGCGATGCCATGAGATGGCGCCGGTATCTCGCTGGTGTTGGCCGCGGACGACAGCGGCGTCAGCATCCGAGGCATCGCCGGTTCGACGGGTGACCCGGTCTATGAGCACCTGCTCGGGCGCTTCGAGCCAGACACCGACAAATGGCACCGACGCGCGCGCGGCGACCTGCTCGATGGCGGAGCGGTCGGCCGGATCCAGACACGCCGCATCCACCAGCGCCGCGTGGCCGGTACGGACCACGGTCTCGGCTTGTTCAACCAACGTGGCATAGACCCGCTGCGACACGGTCGAAGCGTATCCCTCGGCCGGCAGTCGCGCCGTATCGGGCACGCCACATAACCGCTTTCTGATCTCGTCGCTCCGCAGCACGATGGCGCCAGGAGACACCCCCACCCCAGGTGCGAGCGCACGTGCCAGCGAGGACTTGCCCGATCCGGAGAGGCCGCCGACGGCCACGAGGCAGGGGCGCGGTGGTTCGAGCATCTGCAACGCGACGTCGAGATAGCCGGCGGCGCGTTCGATGAGCGTCTGCCTCTGCTGCGCCTCTTGCTGGAGACTCGCTTCCGTGAGCGTCACCTTGGCGCGTACGGCGGCGCGGCACGACAGGAACAACGGGAGAAGTGAGAGACCGTCGAGATCATCGGTCGCCGCCAGGTAGCCGTTCAACACTGCGTTGGCGTGTCGAGGCAGATGGTGGCTCGACAGATCCATCAGCAGGAAGGCGAGATCGTACAGCACGTCGATGCAGGCGATCTCGTCGTTGAACTCCACCGCATCGAACGGAACCGGCACGTCGTCGATGAGCACGAGATTGCGGAGATGAAGATCGCCGTGACACTGCCTGACAAATCCGGCCCGCCGGCGTGCATCGAGCTGAGGGGAGTGGCGCGTGAGCGCGACCGCGGTTGCCTCGATGACTTGCCGGCGCAGCGCCGGCTCGAGGAGCCCAGCGCGGTCTGCGCTGAACTCGTGTCTGTTGCCGTTCACGACCCACGACATGCCGGCAGCGCCTCCGTGATCGGGTCGTCTCGCGGCGTCGTGGTGAAACGAGGCGATGGCGCTCCCGAGCGGACGCATCAGCGATAGCTCGAGACAACCTCGGGTGGCGCGTCGATCCAGGAGGTCGTCCTGGTTGAACCGCGCCATTTCGATGATCCACTCCACTGGCGTGCCCCCGCCGCCGAGTCGAAGCGAGCCGTCGGGCTCTCGCGTCACGGGGGTAATGCCGCGATAGAGCGACGGTGCCGTGCGACGATTGAGGCGCACCTCAGCGTCGCAGCACACACGTCGCCGTTCCAGCGTGGAGAAATCGAGATACTCGTAGTGCACGGCACGTTTCAGCTTCCACGCGCGCGTGCCGGCGAGGAAGATGACCGACGCGTGGGTGTCGATCCGTTCGACCGGGAGACCGCCGTGTGTGACGGGAGAGCTGAGGAAGTCGATGATTTCCTCCTGCCCGGCGTCGGTTGGTGATTTCATTCTGGCTCCCGAACCGAACAACAGAACGCGCTTCGTGGATCGAAGCGCGTTCTGTTCCCTAACTCAGTGCAGGTCGAAGCGGTCGAGGGTCATCACCTTGGCCCACGCCTTGACGAA
>JBEBGG010000068.1:0-18821 GCA_040081555.1 Vicinamibacterales bacterium | reverse complement strand
CGCCGCCCCCGCCTGCCCGAGCGCCGTGGTCCGGAATAAATAATTGGCCGACGACACGGCGGCACCCGCCGCGATCACTCCTCGGATGAAATTGCGACGATTGACGTTCGGAAGGATGCCAGTGGAATCCTGGTGTTGATCTTCCATCTCAAGCCCACCTTTCAAGAAGGACGTGCGTCTATGAATCTCGCTGGAGTGTATCCGGTCGTTTGCGACTTTTGAATGCCTTTCTTCGCGCCGGGATTCTGAACGACCGGCCGCTATAGAATGGCCTCGGCACTGCCGTCCACATTCCGACCAAAAATTGCACTCCGCCAAAGCGTCAAACGCACAGTGACCGGGTCCGGGCAACTTCAGCGCGCACGGCGCCTGCTCGCCGCAACGGGCATCCGCCCTTGGTCACTTGGCGTTGTAGCCGCCGCCGCAGCGGGACAGGCCCTACTGGTGGCCCCGGCGCCGCTGCTGGTCCAGCGGGCGTTCGAGGCGGCGACGCGGGGCACGGCCGCCGACCTCGCCCTTGCCATCGCAGGACTCGTGAGCCTCCTACTACTCGGGGAGTGGCTCGGGGCAGGGGTCAAGCTGGCCGGAGCCGGCCTCACCAAACCGGCCACCGAACGGCTCCGATCCCAGTTGAGTGGGGCCATCGCCAGGCTGCCGGTAGATCTGGTCGAACCACGTTCGCCCTATGTGCACGACGTCTACGTCCACGACACTGAGCGCATCGACGCCATGCTCGGGGTCCTGGCCGGCCACATTCTCCCCTCGATCCTGGTCGTGCTCGGCCTGTCGGCGACGCTGGCCCTTACGGACCTCGCCTTCGGCCTCGGCGCGATGGCCGCGGCGGTGGTGGTCGCCGGCGTCGAGCGCATCACTCGACGACAGGTGCTATCAAGGGTCGATGCGTCGCACCAAGCATTCGGCGCTTTTAGCCGAGGCGCCTGGTCCATGCTCGCTGGGTTTCTGGTCACGCGCACCCACGGCGCCGAGCCGGTGGCGTCAACCGCGCGGGCAGAGGAAGCGCGCGCCGCTGGCGACGCCACCACCGCGGCCACACGCGTGTGGGCGCTCTCTGTGGGCCTCGGCCGATCAGCCGCCGTCATCGTGTTCGGCCTGCTCTTGCTCGTCGCTGGCCTTCGAGTCCAACACGGCGTGATGTCGATTCCGGTGATGCTCGCTGTCACCTCGACGATTGCGCTCCTTCGCGGTCCGCTGAGCACACTGGGGCAGATGGTGCCGCAGGCGCAGGAGGGGTGGCGCGCCTGGGATCGCGTGCTCGCGCTCCTCAACGCCGCCGCCGAGGCCGTTCCTGGTGGCATCGCCCCGCCAGATCACGCACCGCTGGTCATCGACAACGTGGCCTGCCGCTTCGGCCGCACCCGGCTCTTCAGCGGCGTGTCCTTTACGCTCCATCCTGGCGAAATGCTCGCACTCACCGGCCCGAACGGCGCCGGGAAGACGACCCTCATCCGCCAGATTCTGGGACTGACGCGACCGGCGGAAGGCACCATTCGCGTCGGCGACGTGAATCTCGACGCGCTCGATCTGGTCGCATGGCGACAGCAGGTCGGCGTCGTCCTGCAAGACACGTGGTTCTTCGACGGCACCATCGCCGATAACCTCACGTACGGCGCAGTGGGGGCGACGCCAGGCGACATCCACGACGCCTGCGCGACCACCCGGGTGAACGACTTCATTGACGATCTGCCGGCAGGTCTACAGACACGGATTGGCGGCGACGGGGTACGGCTGTCACAAGGTCAGCGCCAACGCCTCGCCATCGCGCGAGCGCTCGTGCGTCACCCACGTCTGCTCATCCTTGATGAACCGACCAACCATCTGGATGCGACCAGCGCTCGCCACATCATGCAGGCGCTCATCTCCAAGCCCGACCGGCCGTCCATCCTGCTGATCACGCACGATCCTGAATACGCCACCGCGGCGGATGGGATTCTGCGCCTCGCCGACGGAAGACTGACCGCCATCGACAAGACGGCGAGCCTGCGCGACGTCATGCAAGCGGACATGCCGCTCACTGACGTCGACAGGTCGTAGTCTCACACGCTCCAACCCAGACCGTCTCGCAGACGCCGGGGCCGGCCCGTTCTACGGTGTGCGATCAGGCCAGGTCGAAGCGGTCCGCATTCATGACCTTGGCCCAGGCCGCGACGAAGTCCTCGACGAATTGCCCTTGCGCGTCCGCACTTCCGTAGACCTCGGCGAGGGCGCGGAGTACGGAATTTGACCCAAAGACGAGATCGACACGGGTGGCGCTCCACTTGATCGCACCTGTTCGACGATCGCGCCCTTCGAAGACGCCACGTTCGTCAGCGACAGCCTTCCACGCGGTGCCCATGTCGAGCAGGTTGACGAAGAAGTCGTTGGTCAGCGTCTCCGGTCGACTGGTAAAGACACCGTGTTTGGAATGGGATCGGTTGGTATTCAGGACCCGCATGCCACCCACAAGCACCGTCATCTCTGGCGCGGTGAGCCCCAGCAATTGCGCCCGGTCGACCAGCAACTCCTCGGCCGAGACGGCGTAGTGACCTTTGAGGTAGTTGCGGAATCCGTCCGCGACCGGTTCGAGCACGGCGAACGAGTCGACGTCGGTCTGGGCCTGCGAGGCGTCCATACGTCCTGCCGTGAAGGGCACCGTCACGCGGTGACCGGCGTTGCTTGCAGCCTGCTCGATGCCCGCACCACCAGCCAGAACAATCAGATCAGCAAGCGAGACCTTCTTGCCCCCAGACGCCGTGCGATTGAACTCGCCTTGAATGCCCTCGAGCGCCGTCAGCACCGTAGCCAACTGGGCGGGATGGTTGACGTCCCAATCCTTCTGCGGTGCGAGACGAATACGTGCACCGTTGGCACCGCCTCGCTTGTCAGAACCCCGGAAGGTGGAGGCCGATGCCCAGGCAGTGGTCACCAGCTGAGACACCGAGAGCCCCGACGCGAGGATCTTCCGCTTGAGCGCAGCAGTGTCGTGTGCATCAATCAGCACGTGATTGACTGCCGGAATCGGGTCCTGCCAGATGAGCTCTTCCGCCGGCACCTCGGGGCCGAGGTAACGACCCCGTGGTCCCATGTCTCGGTGAGTGAGCTTGAACCACGCACGAGCGAACGCGTCGGCGAACTGATCCGGATTCTCGAGGAATCGCCGAGAAATCTTCCCGTAGGCAGGGTCGAACCGCAGCGCGAGGTCCGTGGTCAGCATGGACGGCGCGTGGCGCTTTGACTTGTCGTGGGCATCTGGCACGGTGCCGGCGCCCGCGTTGTGCTTCGGCGTCCATTGCTGTGCACCGGCCGGGCTCTTCGTCAGTTCCCATTCGTAGCCGAATAGGTTCGAGAAGAAGTTATTGCTCCACTGGGTTGGCGAAGAGGTCCAGGTGACTTCCAGGCCGCTGCTAATCGTGTCCCCGCCCTTGCCGCTGCCAAAACTGTTCGCCCAGCCGAAACCTTGCGCCTCGATGCCGGCAGCCTCTGGCTCAGGGCCCACATGGGCCGCGGCAGCGGCGCCGTGAGCCTTGCCGAAGGTGTGACCGCCGGCAATCAGCGCGACGGTTTCTTCGTCGTCCATCGCCATGCGCCCAAACGTCTCGCGAATGTCCCTGGCCGCCGCAAGGGGATCAGGGTTGCCGTTGGGGCCTTCCGGGTTGACGTAAATCAGGCCCATCTGGACGGCGGCCAGAGGATTCTCGAGGTCCCGTTCGCCGGTATAGCGCTTGTCTTCGAGCCACCGGCCCTCCGAGCCCCAGTAGACGTCTTCTTCCGGTTCCCAGATGTCCTGGCGCCCACCGGCGAAACCGAAGGTCTTGAATCCCATCGACTCCAGAGCGACGTTGCCGGTGAGAATCATCAGGTCGGCCCACGAGATCTTCCGGCCATACTTCTGCTTGATCGGCCAGAGCAGCCGACGCGCCTTGTCGAGGTTGACGTTATCTGGCCAACTGTTGAGAGGGGCAAAGCGCTGGCTGCCGCTACCGGCGCCTCCACGACCGTCGCCGGTGCGATACGTGCCGGCACTGTGCCAGGCCATGCGAATGAAGAAGGGTCCGTAGTGGCCGAAGTCCGCCGGCCACCACTCCTGCGAATCGGTCATCAGCGCGTGAAGATCCTTCCTCACGGCCTCGAGGTCGAGGCTCTTGAACTCTTCCGCGTACTGGAACCCCGTGCCCATCGGATTGGACAAAGAGGAACCCTGGTGCAGGACCTTCAGATTGAGCTGATTGGGCCACCAGTCGCGGTTCGAGGTACCGGCGCCGGGGGTGTGCTTCACAGGACACTTTGCTTCGTTTGACATCTGTTCCCCACTGTTGATCGTGTGCGCCCGACGAGGCAAGTCGGCGCGTACGGGTATCAGTCACCTGGCGCTGAATTCAGCGACCAGCGCACGGACGAAACGCTCGCCGGTCGCCGCCGGCTGCTGGATCCGCCCATCGAACTCATTGGTCAGCTTCGCCGCCGCGATCTCGTCCGCAGTCTTGCCCTGCTTCACCATGACTTCGACCTTCGCGGCCAGCGCGAGGGCCGTGTCACGATGCGCGGCGATCTCCACTCTCGACACCACGGGACCATGCCCGGGGACGATTTTCGTCGCCGGCCCCGCTAGAGCGATGACCGCGTTGAGCCCGTCGACCAACCCCTGGAACGAACCACCGCTGCTGCGGTCAGGATACGGATACTGAATCGACCGATAGAAATCGCCGGTCATGATCACGTTGGCCTTCGGGAAATAGACCATCGTGTCGCCGTCGGTATGCGCGCTGGGCACCGGAATCAGCTGAATATCCTCACCGTTCATGTGCATCGTCACGGTGCTGTTGTAGGTGATGGTCGCCAGCGCTGCCGGCGGCGACGGACGGACGCCGGTTGCAAGGCGGGCGCGCAGCTGATCGCGCGACATCAGCGTCACGCCCATCTTGCCGAGGTTTTCGTTCCCGCCGGTGTGATCCGGATGCACATGCGTGTTCACCATGTAACGGATCGGCCGGTCAGAGATGGTCTTGATCGCCGCCACAATCTTCTCGGTGAGCGGCGCAAACTGCGAATCAACCATGAACACACCATCAGGTCCGGGCAAGACTCCGATCCTGCCTCCTGCACCGTCGAGCGTGTAGAAGTTGCCGGACAACTTTGTGACACTGATCTGCACCTGGCTGTAGTCGGCCTGTGCCGCGGGTGCCACCGGCGCCGGCGGCTGAGCAAAAGCGGTCGTCGTCAGAAGAACCGCCGCAACGCAGGCCGCTCCCAGGGTTACTCGATCACACATACAAGACCTCACTCAGCACGGCGTGATTGGCAATCATTTTTCGGCAAGCAGTTGCTCGACCTCGGCAACAAAGCGCCGTTGCTCCGTCACATAGAACTGGCCGGTCGCCTTGCTCGCATATCCGGCGTGGACTGCCTTCACTCGGCCGTCCCTACCGAGGATGAAGGTCGCCGGGAACGTGCGCAGGTTCACGGCCTGCGGAATCTTCTCGGGAGCCTCTTCCGGAAGTCCCGCGAGCAAGAAGGGATAGGTCAGGCCGTACTGTTTGACAAACCCACGCACGCGACTCGGGTTCTTCAACTGGTCGGCCTCCTCAAAGGCCAGGGCGACGATCTCGAGACCCTTGGCGCGGTAGTCGCGATAGAGCTTGCTGAGGAACGGCGCTTCGTCGTGGCAGTTCGGGCACCAGCTGCCTGTGACGCTCACGATGACGACCTTCCCGTGGAAACGCGCGTCCGTGTCTGACACCAGCCTGCCGTCGAGGTCGGGAAACGAAAATCTGAACTTCTCGGCACGGTTGCGAACGCTGGTATACCGGGTTGGATCGGCAAGCGGTGGGACGGCCTTTGCCCGCTCGTCGGCCACTGGGTAGGCCACGAGCCGGTTGCGACGGTCCTCGACAATCACCAGCGAACGGTCGGCCTGGGGTGTCACCTCAATCACAGTCGGCCCCGCTCCGGCAAAGTGACTGAGCAACACCGTACCATTCTTGAACGTGCCGCTCAGGGTGCCAGTGTCCCCGTCCACGCGCATGATCGCGCCTGAAATCTCCGCGCCATTCTGGCGCAGGAGCAGCCGCCAGGAGTTCTCGCCCTTGTTTGGCCCGACCGTCAGAGGAATGCGGTACTCGCCCGCGAGCCGAGGCACTCGACCTGACGCCGGCGCTCCGGCCGCACGAACGGCGTTGAACGGGTAGGACGCACCACGAGTGCCGCGATCGTATCTGCCTGCCAATCCGGTGCCGCTGAACGTCGCCTCAATTCGGCTGCCGTACTGCGCAAACGCCAGCGTCACCCTGCCGTTCTCCACACTACCGGATGTCGACCATACCCGCAGGTCGCCGTCAAAGAAGCCCCCCGCCAGAACGCCGCCCTTCTGGGTGATCTCAAACTTGAACGGCACCTCGAGACCCGCAGCGGTCACAATCGTCGCGTCCCACAGCCCGGCCGGAGACGGCGTTTGAGCGTTCAGAGCCCCCGAGCCCAGCACGAGGGCGACCACGGCCATTGCGGCGGATCGCGTCGCGCGAGACAGGACACCACTCACCGCCGTCCACCCAGGCTCCCACCCTCGCTGCGTACAGACCACGACAGCAGCGCACTCACGATGCTGACGACGAGCGCCCCGAAGAAGGCAGGCCAGAAGCCACTCACGTGGAAGCCGAAGCCGAATGACGTGGACAACGCACTGGTCAGCCACAGCATCAGGCCATTGACGACTAGCGCAAAAATGCCGAGCGTCACGATAATGAGCGGGAAGGTCAAAATCTTCGTCAACGGGCGGAGCGTCGCGTTAATGACGCCAAATACCAGCGCGACGCAAAGAAATGGCACCAGTCCGCCGATATAGGTCACGCCGGGCACTATCTGGGTCGCGACCCAGAGTGCTGCCGCGTTGACGAGCAGGCGAACGGCAAACGACATGAGACAATCTTCGCCCGGAGAGCTTCACGTATGTGGAAAAAAATTCTGCTCGGCGTGCTCGGTCTTTTCGTAGTTGCGGTCCTCGGCCTGTTCCTGTGGGTGCGATCAGTGCTGGCCAGCGACGCCGTCCAGGTGGCGCTCGCGAAGCAGGTCTCGACAGCGATCGGGCAGCCTGTCACCATCGGCAGCGTCAGCGCCTCCATCTACCCCCGCATCACGGTAGTCCTCAAGGACGTCGCCATCGGCAGCAAGCAAGAGATCAGCGTGAAGACGCTGGATGTTGGCACCGACTTCCGAGCGATGCTCTCCCGCCGCATCGAGCATGCCACGCTGAAGCTCGATGGCGCGCGTCTCACGCTGCCATTGCCGCCCCTCAAACTCGGTTCGGACGCACCGGCGGCCACGACCGAGCCGACCACGGCGCCGGTCGAAATCGTCTCCATTGATAAGGTCATCCTCGCGGGCATCGAGATCATCAGCGGCGGACGCACACTCAAGGGCAATATCGAGGTGGTACCGCAAGGCCAGGGGGTTGTCGTGGAACACGTCGACCTGTCGGCCGACGACATGTCCCTCACAGCCACTGGGACAATTACCGATCTGGCGGGGCCTGCCGGAGACATCGCGATCAAAGCTGGTGCCCTCAACGTCGACCGCCTGATCGCCTTCTTCAACGATTTCTCTGGCGGTCTGGCAGGCGGTGTGGCGGAGCCGACCGCCTCCACGCCCCCGGGCCCGACACCCACGCCATCAACGACCGCGGCGGCTGCGGCTCCCGGGGCTGGCGAGATCACGCCGGCCAAGAGTTCGATGCACCTCGCCATCTCGATCGACGCGGAACGGGCAACGATGGGCGGACTCACCATCGAGCAGATGTCAGGCAAGGCGGTGGCGACCGACCAGATGGTCACGGTGGAACCGCTGACATTCAATCTGTTCAACGGCCAGTACAAGGGTGGCCTCAGCGCCACGCTCGGCGCCGCCCAACCGACGTTCCGCTGGAACGCGAAGGTCACCAACATCAACGTGGCGGCCGCCACTGCCTACGCCGGCTCGCCCAACACGGTCACCGGTACCCTCAACGCGACGGTCGACATCGCCGGCACTGGGGCGGACGTCGCCACGGCAATGAAGACGGTCGCCGGCAAGGTGCAACTTGATATCGTCAACGGTATCGTCAAGAACCTCGGCATCATTCGCAGCGTCGGGGCGGCCACGAAACTGAGCCTGAGCGGACTGAAGAACGCGTCGGCCGGTGGCACCAACAACGACGAGTCGTTCACCCGAATTGGTGCAACGGTCGCCTTGGCCAATGGGCAGGCGAGCACGCAAGACATGCGCTTCGACGCGGCTGACCTCACGCTTCAGGCCAACGGCACCGCACAGCTCGACGGCAGCGCGATGAACTTAAAAGGGCGCCTCGAGCTCTCAGAGGCGCTGTCACGCGAGATCAACCAGACGATGCTGAAGCTGGCCCAGGACAAGGGGCGCGTCGTCCTTCCGGCGACGATCACGGGGAGCCTGG
Source organism: Vicinamibacterales bacterium (assembly GCA_040081555.1). GTDB lineage: Bacteria > Acidobacteriota > Vicinamibacteria > Vicinamibacterales > CAVVIG01 > CADEEX01. The sequence goes on along the minus strand of JBEBGG010000068.1, from coordinate 10,387 downwards.
CGGCACCGGTCGTCAGGGTCGACACCGCGGACCTGGCCAAACGTGCGCTGAAGAACACGGCCAAGGAAGCAGCACCAGTGCTCATCAACAAAGGAATCAACCGACTGATGAGAAGATAGCGGTGCATGTATGGCACCGTCCTTCTGGTCCATTCCTGGATGCGATGGGTCACGCTTCTGCTGACCATCGCCGCCGTCGTGAACGCGGCTCGCCCCGTCACGAGTGGTGAGCTGCCGGGCCGGGCCTGGGATCGCTTCTCCATGATGGCGATCGATACCCAGGTCCTGATCGGCCTGTTCCTCTACTTCGGCCTGAGCCCGTTCACCGTGGAATCGCTGAACAACATGGCCGTCACCATGAAGACACCGGCGCTCCGCTTCTTCGCCATCGAACACATCTTCGGAATGCTGCTGGTCATGGCCTTGGTTCGCGTTGCACGCATTACCTCCGCACACGCGAAGAGTCCTGCCGATGCCGGCCGCAAGCGACTGATCTTCTTCGGCCTCGCGCTCCTCGTCATGCTTGGGACGATCCCGTGGCCGGGCCTCGTCTACGGACGACCGCTCTTCAGATTGCACTAGGCGGGGTACCGTCGCCTGGCGGACTTCCCCTCTGGCCCTTCTACCCTCCCGCCTGCCAGCGTCTGATGAACTCGAAGGGATGCAGCAGCATCACGATGTTCAGCGTCAGGTTGTCACGAATCCAGAACGCCAGGATCACTTCGACGGCGACAGTCCAGCTCCACGTCGCGACCTTCGGCAGGCGACGCGTCAGGAAGAAGCCAAGGAGGCACGCCAACACGTCGCACGCGGAGTTGAGCACACTGTCGCCGTAGTAACCGAGGGAGATCGTCGTTTTGCGATAGCGTTCGACCACCGTGTCGGTGTTTTCGTAGGCCTCCCACGCTTCTTCGATGGCCACCGCGGTAATCGCGCGGAGCCCGAGCGACGCAGACGGTAGAACGAGGCGTGTCAGACCGTAGAACGCGGCGCCATGAACGACGTGGGTGAAGGTGTACGGATCGGCGATCTGCTGAGAGTTCTGGTCGCTGTTGATGTTTCCGGACCAGAGGCGAATCGGGCCATGCAGATATTTCAACGGCCGCCCCATCTCCCACTGCAGGAACGCCGTCGTGGCCACGAGCAGACAGGCGATCACCAGATCGGTGAACGCGCTTCTGGACTTGCGACCTCGTAGAAACCCCTGCCGCCAGGCGACAGCCAGGAGCGCCAGGCCAATGACGATGAGGGACGGCGTCGCGCCGTCGAGCCTGAACGGCATCAGTGACCCTGGAACGTGTGCATGCTCTGCAACCGGGACCTCATCAACGCATCCGAAGCAGTTCGACCACGTTCAGCGCGGGAACGCGGGGAGTGGTGCGGGATGTCCCGGCGGCAGTGGGGTGCGAGTGGTATTGAGGACCATGGCGAGCATGGTGTAGTAGCCGGAGAGGCCGAGAATGTCGATGACGCCCTGCTCGCCGAAGGCGGCTGCCGCGCGGGCATACGTCGCATCGCTGACGCTTTGTAGCCGGTGGAGCTCATCACAGAACGAGTAGATCGCATCCTCATCGGGCGCCATCCGCTCGGGACGACGGCCCTCAGCAATGGCGAGGATGGTCTCGGCGGCCAGGCCGCCTTGCCGGGCCAACGGTGCATGCGCGTCCCATTCGTACTGCTGGGTCCAGCGCCTGGCGGTGATGAGAATGACAAACTCACTCAGACGTGGCGGAAGCACGCTGGCGAAGCGGAGGTAGTCACCCATCGCCCTGGCTCGGCTCATCACCTCGGGGCTGCGCAGCAGCGGCACGAACGGCCCCGACAGCGGCCTCTTGCGCGTCGCCTCGAACTCGGCGACCGCCTTCTTCTGGGCATCGCTCATCTTGTCAGACGGGATCGGCGGCATCCGGTCCTGGGCCGTGGCGAGTGATGTCCAAGCGGTGAGCAGCAGCAGCGTGGCGACTATGCGCATGAAGAAACGCTACAAGATCTTCGTCACGAAGGCACGAAGAACCCTCAGGTTCTGTTGCCAAGGCCCCTTCGTGCCTCAGTGAAAGACATCGGCGGAGTTGCCCTGACAAACAAAAGGGCGACGGCCAGTGTGACCGTCGCCCAATCGAGAAACCGTTGCTCGCGAGAGCCGGCCCTTACTTGAGGTGCTTGCTCACCAGCTTCGTCATGGCGAACATGTTGACCGACGTCTTGCCACCGAACACAGCCTTCAGATTGGCGTCGGCGTTGATCATCCGCTTGTTCTTGGCGTCCTGGAGGCCGTTCTTCTTGATGTAGCCCCAGAGCTTCTTGGTGACTTCCGTGCGCGGCATCGGCTTGCTGCCCACGACGGCCGCCAACAACTCGCTCGGCTGCACCGGCTTCATGAACGCTGCGTTCGGCTTCCGCGCCGTCTTCTTTTTCGGGGCAGCCTTTTTCGGGGCAACCTTCTTCGGGGCCGCCTTCTTCACAGTCTTCTTTGCCATGCCGTCTCCTATGAAGACGCACAATGCGTCGAGCGGGAGAGTACCACGAAATGCTCACTTTTTCTCTCTGGAAAACACCTCGCGCCCTCTCGCGTGAGGATTTTCTCGCTCTCGGCTGCGTTCACCGAGGCGCTCCGCGCTAGGCGGGACGTGCGCATCGGTGTCGGTTACCGACTCTCTCGATGCCTGTCCACCCACCACGCCCAGAGTCCAAGCAGAAGCGCACCGGCAAAGCCGGCCATGGCGATCGCCATCGGACTTGGCGGTGGCGGGCTGAACACGTTCGCCACGTACACGAGCATCAGGAATGCCGCGAGGCTGATCAGGCCCCAGCCGCCAACCCCATCCCTCGCCTTCGTCGTTCTGCTGTAGATCGCCAGGCCGGCCGCAAACATCAGCGTCTCAACCACCACCGTGGCTTGCGGATGATTCCAGAGCCCGAGGCCGTACTTCGTGCTGCCTGGATAGAGCGGCATGTCGGCACGATGGCTGATGTAGTCCAGGAGCCAATGACTCACGACGAGCGAGCCGAGCACCCAGACGGTGCGACGGCCACCGGCAACCACACGGTAGGCCACACCGACCACCAAGCCCCAGACCAGGAGCGCGATCAGCGAGTGGGAATACGGATAGCTGACAAAGTCGAGTGGAGTGAAGGCGGTGTTGCCGGGATCGATCCGGACCTGCTCAATCCCGAGGCCGACAAACAGTGGCCAGACCGTGTCAGCCCACTGTGCGGCAAACAGCAGCATCGCCAGAGAGACGCGGGGGGTTACCCGTTTGGCGGCAAAGCCCAGCGCCACATGACCGAGAAACATGTGGCGCCATCTTAACGCGTGATCAACCCCACGGCCGCGAGGCAGGCCACGGCGCCGAGCCACTGCCAGCCAATCACGCGCTCCTTCTGAATGACACGGGCCAGGACCACGGTGGCGACGGGGTAGAACGACGACAGGACGGCCGCCACCTCCAACCTGACATGCTGCCTGGCCAGCAAATACAGCACGTTGCCGCCGGCGTCCAGGACTCCTGCCCCGAGCGCAAGGGGGAACAGTGAGATCGGGGGCACCCCAGCGCGGCCGACCCAGAGGAGAACAACGGCAATCACGAGCGTGGCGCCGCGTGCCACAGCAAGCGGTCCGAACACGAGCGTGATCGGTACCTGCGCGATGAAGATGAGGAACAGGCCAAAGCCAAGGCCGGCGAAGACGGCGGCCCGCAGCCCCGTGGTTCGCGATCGCGCATCGGCCTGCCCCCTCGCGACGAGCCAGATACCTATGGCGGCCAGCACGAACCCCGCAAGTTGCACTGCGCCCGGCCAGCCGTTGACGACAATGCTGAACACCACTGGGAGCGCCGCCGTGAGCACACCGGCGGTCGGCGCCACGATCGCGGCGCTGCCAATCGCCAGGCCGTGATAGAGCGCCACGATGCCCAGGGCACCGGCCGCACCGGCACTGCCCGCCCACGCCATGGCCGAACGCGGTGGCATCGCTTCGCCGACGAGCAGCGCCAGCCCACCGAACAGGACAATGCCTGACGACGCATTGATCAGCAGAATCTGAAACGGGTGACCGCGTCGAGTCGCCACGCCGCCGACAAAGTCCGCCGTCCCCCACGTGAACGCCGAGGCCAAGGCCAGTGCGACGCCTGACCAGGAATTCACGGATGAAGCGCCCTGGGCGTCAGATGAAGCGGGCGACGGCCATCAGGCCGGCGGCAATCACCTGCAGCACGACCACAATCATGCCGAACGTGGCCATCTTCTCCCGCAGAGCGGCGACCTCGCCCATCAGGGACTGCTTCTCACTGCCATCGCCAAGCGTCGCCACGCGACCCATGATCTCGACGGCCTTCTTCGCGCTACGTCCGACGACGCTGCCTCCGATGATGGCCGCGATCAATCCGGCGATGCCTCCGGCCCCGTACGCCATGTTGGCGTGCTGGGCTCCCGAGCCCGGCGCAAAGCCGTCGGTGGCGTGCCAGTACAAGTAGAACCCTGTGAGGATTGTGATTCCGCTGATCGAGGCAAAGAAGGGCACCAGGCCCTTGCGATTGAGCGAGAGCATCACCGGGCCTGCGGAGGGTCCCGCCGCATTCATCGCCGGCATTAGCAGGAGCGACATGAACGCCGCAGATCCGAACCAGAGTCCGGCGAGCAGTACGTGGACGACGCGCGCTGAGAGAAACAGAAATGTCATCGGTCACCTGCTGGGTTAAGGTGTAAGCGTGGCGATGATAGCAGGTGGAGCCAGACCATGAGCAAGGGAAGGCTTGAAGCGTTCAGCGATGGCGTGATCGCGATTTTGATCACCATCATGGTGCTGGAGTTGAAGGTGCCGCATGGCGACGACTGGCATGCGCTGGTGCCAATGCTACCGGTGTTCCTGAGCTACACCCTCAGTTACATCTTCCTCGGCATCTACTGGAACAATCACCATCACATGCTGCATGCCACCGAACGCGTCACTGGCGGCATCATGTGGGCCAACCTGCATCTGCTCTTCTGGCTGTCGCTGGTGCCGTTTGCCACAGCGTGGCTCGGCGAGAGCCACAACGCGGCGCTCCCCAACGCCGCCTATGGGGTGGTGCTGCTGATGTCGGCGATCAGCTACACGATTCTGTTGCGAACGATTCTGGCCGCCGAGGGTCCCCACTCGCGCCTCCGCCGAGCCGTCGGCAACGACCTCAAGGGCAATGTCTCGCTGCTGTGCTACGTCGTCGCCATCGGCGCCGCGTTCGTGAACCCCGCCATTTCCAGCGCTCTCTATGTGACCGTCGCGCTCATCTGGCTGGTGCCTGACCGCAGAATCGAGCGGACCGTGTGACACCGGGCACGACCGACGGCGTCGAGGGGCGACGGCCCTCGATCAGCACGCCGGTACTTACGGTGCGAGCGACAACGATCCGGCGACTACTCGTCACGCGCCGATCTTGTGTCTGGTGAGGCGCCCCGTCAAAGAGGTCGCCGCAAGCGCCACAAACAGCTCGCCGTCCGAGACGGACAGACTGAAATTCATCCGGCGGTCGAGCACGGCGCCAAGGTCGGCGAGCAGCTGACGGTCCACGCTGATGATGTCGATGGCATCGGCCTGGTGAATCTTGGCACCAGCGAGACGCTCGAGAAACTGGGCCGAGTCCTTCTGTACGTAGACCGCAACCCGCGGAGTGGCCTTCGCAGCCCGATGCAGCCTGGCCGGGTCAGGCGTGCCGATGTCGATCCAGACCTTCACGGTGCCTGTGAGGTCGCGGACCGCGATCGGTGGTTCATCCGGAGCCGACAGCCCTCCGGAGGAAAACGCGATGCCGTCGGTGAACTCGAGCGCGTAGGCGAGCACGCGTGTCCACAGATAGTCCTCAGACTCCGATGGGTGACGCGCGACGCGCAGCTGCAGGTTCTCGAACACACCGCGGTCGTGATCAGCCAAGTCGATGTCGAAGTTGTAGATCGTCGCAGTGAGAGCCATCGGAGGTCGTGTCCGGCCGGCGCGGGCCCTTACAGGAAACTCGCGACCGATTGGAAGAACGCACGGAGCGTCGTTTCGGACGTCGTCGGCAACTGCGCTTCGGTAAAGGCCCGCTCCATCAATTGCAGCCAGCGCCCACGACCGGCGTCATCGATGCGAAACGGAGCGTGCCGCAGGCGCAATCTGGGGTGGCCGCGCTGTTCCATGTAGCGAGGAGGCCCGCCAAAGCGACCGACGAGGAAATCTCTGAGCCGCTGCTCGGCACCGGCGAGATCGTCGGCTGGATACATCGGCCCGAGGATATCGTCGCCAGGCACCTGGCGATAGAACGCGGCGACGAGTCGCTGAAACCCGTCTTCGCCGATCTCGGCAAAGACCTCATCGTCGCTCATCGCACCCAGCCACGCTTGGCACCCTTAGCCCGCCTTCTCGATGTGGACCAAGTAAGCTTCCACCATCAACAGGTTCTTCTCGCCCGACTGCTTGATGACACTGGCCAGTCGATCCATCTTGACGACCTCTTCCAACTGCTCATCGATGAACCACTGCAGGAAGCTCTGGGCGAGGTAGTCGTTCTCCTTCACGGCGATGTCCATGAGCGCCGTCACCTGCTTCGTCACCTCGTTTTCCCACTTCAACGCGGCATCGGCGGCCTCTGCGGCGGAGGCAAACGTCGCCGTGGGGGCCGGCACAGCGGGAATCTGCAGTTCGCCCTTGGTGTCGAGGACGTACTTCACGAACTTCAGGGCGTGCGCGCGCTCTTCCTCGGCCTGCGCGAGAAACAGCTTCGACAGCAGCGTCAGCTGCCGCTGGCTGAAATGCGCGGCGATGCTGACGTACTGCATGCTGGCGCCGAATTCGTGACCAATCTGTTCGTTGAAGGCTTTCGCCAATTTCTTGCTAATGAGCACGTAACGTCTCCTCGAATGGGTGAACGCTTGTCGAATATATCAGGCACCGTCGCTCCCACAGCCAGATGACGACGACGGGGCCTTCACCTGCGCGCGGCCTCGTTACGCTCGACGGTCGTTCAACCACCAATAGAACGGCAGGCTGAAACCGAGGCCGCCGATGACCGACAGCACGATGAACCAGGGCCAACGGACTGGCCCGATCGGCCGCCGCGAGAAGTTGTAAGCCAGAAGCCCCATCGCCAGGAACGCATCGAGAATGAATCCGAGCGCAAGGTGATCATCGAGCACCGGACCAAGGCCGCTGTAGGACGTGAACAGCCAGTGTATGAACAGGCCGTTTGGCACGAGAAGACCGAAGAGCGAAATCAGCAAAAGCCACATTGACCTGTTCTCTCGAGAGTCAGCATACGACGACCGTGGCTCGACGGTCACCGATGGGCCCGCCAGCAGGCCGACCGCCCGTGCGACCCGGACAAGGATAGCCCGGCGCTCGCTGCTGAGCCTAATCCCGGAGTGCCTGATCGAGATCCGCAATCAAATCGTCGGCGTGCTCGAGACCGACGGATATGCGCAGCAAGCCTTCTGGCGCACGGGTCTTCTCCCCCTCGACTGAGGCGCGATGTTCGATGAGGCTGTCGGGTCCACCAAGGCTCGTCGCCCGCGTGAAAAGCCTGAGTCTCGACGCAAAGGCAAACGCTCCGGTCCTTCCCCCGGGCACAACCAGGGACAACATGCCGCCGAAGGCCGCCATCTGCGTCTTCGCGACGGCATGACCCAGATCGTCAGACAGACCTGGATAGTGCACCCGCTCGACACCCGCCTGCGTGGCAAGAAACGACGCGACCCTCATGGCGTTCTCGCAGTGACCGCGCATGCGCCACGGCAACGTTCGGACTCCGCGCAGCGCCAGCCACGAGTCGAACGGCGAAGGCACGGCGCCGCCGCGGCCTTGAATCGCTCGTAGCGTGGCCCCGAACTCGCCAGGCTCCTTGACGACCACCACGCCGCCCATCGCGTCGCCGTGACCTGACAGGTATTTCGTGGTCGAGTGCATCACCACGTCGGCGCCAAGTTCGAACGGCCGCTGCAGATACGGCGTCGCCCAGGTGTTGTCGCAGACCAGCAAGGCGCCGGCGGCTTTGGCCATCGACGCCACGACACGCAGATCGGTGATGGAGATCGTGGGATTCGAGGGCGTTTCGGCCCAGACGATCTTCGTCGTGTCTCGCAGCGCCGCTTGCAGCGCTTCGAGATCGCGCATGTCGACGATCGACACCTCGAGTCCCCAGGGGACGAACTGCTCTTGAAGCAGCTTCGCCGTGCCGAAGTAGGAGTCTCGCGGAATGACCACGTGATCGCCAGGAGCAAGCGCCTGGAAGACCGACTGTGTCGCCGCCATGCCGGAGGCGAATGCTACCGCCTCGGTTCCGCCTTCGAGCGCCGCCAAGGCGTTCTCGAGGGCACGGCGATTGGGATTGTCGTTGCGGGTGTAGGCATAGCCTGACGGGAACGATCCGTCCTGGGCCCGTTCGAAGGTCGTCGACAGATGAATCGGTGGGACCACAGCGCCGGTCTGCGGATCGACCGCGGTGGCGGCGTGTACCGCCAGCGTCTCGAAATGAAGCGCTCGCGGCTCTTTCATGCCTTTAGGCACCGACCAGGGGGGAATATCGGGAGTCATACGTCGAGGTCAATCATTGACGTAGGTCGCGAACCGGGCGAATTCCTCGGCCGACAGATCCGGCACTTTGCTGAACGACACCTTCGAACCGCGATCCGCGAACTCGAGGTACCTGTCCGCGCGCTGGCGGGCGGTCATCTCCGCAAGTTTCGGGGGTGCGAACCGGACGATACGCGCGCGCACCTGACGAGCAGCGAGACCGGCCGTGAATCGTTCGAAGAACTCGGTCCGGCTTCTGTCCATGCGCCACACGCGGGCCGCCGCCAGACCAAGCGCGGCCAGATCGGCGCCCCGGGCGCCGCTGGTGCCCGGATCGGCGGTGCGTATCCGGAACACGTTCTGCGTATTCTGAGTGCCGGTCAGCACGACGATCGTCCATTCGGTTTCGTCGGCAAGCGACACCCCTTCAGGCGCGAGGCGGGCGCAATACGCGCCGCCTGCGGCGAAGAAGCGCATGGCCAGATCGGCGTCGGTGTGGGCAGACAGCCCCTGTATGCCGCACAGGAGCATCGCCAAGAGACAACCTAGAGTGCGACGCATCTTCTGCGACTGCCTGGAGAAGCGGCGCAGCGGGGCGTTGGCCGTATCGGCAAAGCCAGGCGCCGGAGCGCGGTCAACCGGCTTCGGGTCAGGTGTACTCAGCCCCCCAGGCATCTTGCGGGTTTGCAGGAATCGCAGCGCGACCAACAACGGCACGGTGTCCTCCGGGTGCGCCGACTATGCGGCACTCTGTCGCACGAGCGCGCGAACCGACGACGTCAGCGAGGCGCTGGCAGAATCGTGCCTCACGGGGCGCCCGGGAGCAAGGCGCCCGTGGGGTCGCCTCAAAACGTCCCGGCGCTCAGGCCAATGGTGAAGGTCCGGCCGCGGGACGGCGCAAACTGAAAGTGCTCGCGGTAGTAGGTGTTGGCGAGGTTCTCGATTGCGAAGGTGACGCCGACTTTCTGGCCCTGCCGCGGTAGGTTCACCCCCCAGCCGAGGCGCTGGACGGTAAAGCCGTCGAGCGACAGGAGGTCCTGGGCGATGACAAAGGGCGACTGGTAGAGCGTCGGCGTCACGCGGGCGACGTCGGTCTGCGTGCGCACACCGTACTCTGCCCACCAACGCCCGGAGCGCTCGGTGAAACGCGCACCAATCAGTACCTTCACCGGCGTGATGTTGTCGGCAGGCGCCCCAGCCAGCGACTTGCCGTCAAGCGGATTGGTGCCCGCCGTGATGGTGCCGCGAGTGAAGGCCCCGGAACCACTGAACGTCAACACGCCGCGGGAGAGAGTCACCGGCGCGTCGGCCGAGAGTTCGAGCCCGCCAATCCGGACATCCGCGTAATTGGTGGCTTGCGCCAAGGGCCCGGCCGAGGTCGTGGCCACGACCAGGTCCTGGGCGATGAAGTTCTTGTACTGGTTCAGAAAGGCGTAGGCGCCGCCAGAGACGCGGGTCGTCCTGAACTTGGCACCGGCGTCAAAATTGACACCTTGCTCTGGCTTCACCTGCACATTGGGCGCAATATTGCCCGCCGTGGCCGGACCTGCAAAGAGCATCTCTTCCAGATTGGGATGGCGATAGCTGCGGCCAATACGCACGAACGGACTCACGGCGCGATTGCTGTTCACGACCAAGCCAATGTCCCCGGTCAACGCCTTCCGGCTGTAGGTGGCGCCGTTCGGGTCGGGCAAGGTCGCCGGATCGATCGTCGGCTTGGCGCCCGTCACCACCGCCGCGATGTCGTAGCCGGGCGTCGCCTCGGTCACCACGTCGTAGAAGTCCTCCCGCAGGCCGGCCACCAGCGACAGACTCGGGTGCAGTTTCCACTCGTCCTGCGCAAAGACAGCGATGTCGCGCAGGCTGGCAT
>JBEBGG010000213.1:0-5298 GCA_040081555.1 Vicinamibacterales bacterium | reverse complement strand
CCAATGACCAGAACGACCACAGCAGTGCGATGTAGAGAACGATCTCGAGCGTTCGAACGCCAAGAGCGAGTGCGCTGAGCTTCTGAAGAAGGGCCACCAGCCAAGTGAAGGCGATGTGGGGAGCGCGCGTCTGGCTCAACCAGTCATGCTGCACGCCTTCTACACCAGCCAGCCTCAGACCTTGCAGGAAGTAGGTGTTCTGATTGGAGAAGAACAGTGGCTCAGCAGTCCATGAGATGAAGAAGTAGGTACAGATGACGGAAAACAGGACCAACGCGCGCGCACTCCAACCGGCGCGCGGCAGCCGAGCCACTCCCGAACTGACGATCGAGCCGCCGTCGTATCTCAAGCCACCAACTGCGCCACGCGCGCCCAATGCTTTCGGACGTCGAAATTTTCCGCAACATGCGTCCGTGCTCTGGCGCCGAATGCCTGCCGCGCTTCAGTGGGCAGGTGAAACGCAACGCTCATCGCCTCAGCCAGCGCGTCAACGTTCTCGGATTCCACCAGGACGCCGAGGTCTTGATCTGTGATCACCTCTGGGATACCGCCAACCCGAGTCCCGATCGCCATACACCCACACGCCATCGCCTCGAGGAGCGATAGAGGCATAGCCTCCTGGCGGCTCGGTATCAGAAACACGTCGAGCGCCTGGTAGGCTCGGCGAGGGTTCGACGTGAACCCGGGAAAAAGCACGCGGCCTTCAATCCCGAGATCTCGCGCCTCTGACGCGAGTGCTGCCTGCTCTTCACCCGTGCCAACGAGCACCAAATAGACGTCTGGCCTCGCCTTTCCGGCGGCTGCAACAACTCTGGCGAATGCCTTGATAGCGACGTCGAACCCCTTTACTCGGGTCAGTCGCGCCACTGCGCCAAACACGAACGCGTCGGCAGACAGCCCCCACTCGCGCCGCATCGTGAGTCGCACGGAGTCGTCTGGCTCGAATTCGGAGGCGTCCACGCCGTTCGCCACGGTCACGACGCGCCGTGGCGCAAAGGCGTAGTCACCGGTCAGCCTTCGACGCACGGCTTCGCTGACGCACATCGTGAAGCGGGGACCCAATGACCGCAAAAGGCCAGTGAGCTTCCAGCGGTACCACCAGAGGCCGGTCACCGGGAGCGTGTCGAAGAGCCAGCGGCGCGGCGGCAGCGGTTCGGGCTCGAGATGCATGATCGCGATGAAGCGGCTGAACCGCGCGCGCAACGCCAGGTCCATCGCCAGGCTGCCGGTTCGCAGCGTGCCCTTCTCGAGTATCACGGCGTCGGCGCGTACCGCCGCCAGCGCTCGGTACCAGCCGGCAAACGATGCGTGCGCGGGAGGCTGCAGCGCGACGACTTCGACATCGCTCGGCGCATGAGAGCGATACAGCGCATAACAGGCAGCGCTCGTGCAGACAATACGAGTGCGATGGCCAAGGATTGTGAGTCCTCGCGTCAGTGATACCGCGTGCGTCTCCAGTCCGCCCCACAGCGTGGTGTCACTGAGTATTGCGATGTTCACAACTAGTGTGACGACAGAAGGGGCTCGGGCCCGGCCGCCGTTGTCGCCGTGGCGCGCACTCTGAGGTCCGCAATCCCGCCCCAGGTTCTTGATTCCGCCACGGTCAAGTGGGCAGCCGGCGTCAGTCGTGTGACGTACTGGCCCGGCTTTCCGACGATGAAGTCGAAGTAGTACTGGCCGCGCGTCAGATTCACATCGAGGGCGAACTCGACGCGAGCCTTCGTCGGCGTCCCAAGCTGGAGGCCGAGCTCTTGTTGCGTGAACTGGCCGTCGTACGCCAGCAGCTGATCGGTGGAGCGTATGACGCGCAGCGCGAAGAGGCCGTCGTGAATCGGGATGCGGACATCCAGATCGACCGCGACCCGGAGGGTCTCGCCGGAGGCGACTGGTCCGGTCACCGGCTGGTCACCGGCGTTGTAGACCGTCACGTTGGTCACCACCACATCGTCGTCGCCATTTGACGTCACCTGCGACTGGAACATCTCGCGCACGTAGTTGTCGATGACCTCGGCCGTGGGGCCCAGCGCCATCGTCTTCCGCTTCACGAACAGGGCGCGATCGCAGAGCTCGGTGACTGCCTGCAGGTTGTGCGACACGAAAACAATCGTGACGCCGTCGCGCTTGAATTCGCGCATCCGGTTGACGCACTTCTCCTGAAACGCCATGTCGCCAACGCTCAACACCTCGTCGATGATGAGGACCTGCGGGTTGAGGTGCGCGGCGATTGAGAATCCCAGGCGCGCATTCATGCCCGAGGAAAAGCGCTTGATCGGCGTGTCGATGGACGCCGCAACGCCCGCAAACTCGACGATCTCGTCGAAGCGTGCGAGCACCTCAGCCCGCTTCATCCCCATCACCGCGCCCTGCAGATAGACGTTTTCACGTCCAGTGAGATCTGGATGAAACCCCGCGGCGACTTCAATGAGGGCGCCCACACGGCCGCGCACTATGGCGGTGCCTCGCGTCGGACGGAGAATCTTGGTGAGCAGTTTGAGGGTGGTCGACTTGCCAGCGCCGTTTGGGCCGATGATGCCGAGGGCTTCTCCCTGAGCCACCTGAAAATCGACCCCCTCGAGCGCCCAGAACTCCTGCTGGCCGAGCGCATCCTGTGGAGGACGCCCCCTAGCGAGTGCCCGCAGCGCCGCCGGCACAAGGTCGCGCAGGCTGTCGTGGCGTTCGCCCCTTCTGAATTTCTTCCAGACGCCGTTGAATTCAACCGCGGGCGTCATCAGAGCGCCTCCGCAAACTGGTACTCGGAGCGATGGAAGTACAGCCACGCACCGAGAAGAAACACGAACGAGAGCACCGCGGTCGAAACAAGGCTGGTCATGCTATGGATCGGCAGGTTGAAGAGCGCCGCCCGATAGCCATCGATGATCACGGTGGTTGGGTTCAAGAAGGCGATCAGCGCCAGCTTTCCGGTGAGGCGATCGAGCGGATAGATGACCGAGCTGGAGAACATCCACACGGCGATGACCAGTTCGAAGAGGTACTTGACGTCCCGATAGAACAGATTGGCGATCGCCAACACCAACCCCATCGCGGCGGTGAACGTGACGTGAATCAGCAGCACCAGCGGCAGGAGAACGATCGATTTCCCTGGAGCCACGCCGTACCACAGCATCAACACCACGAGCGGTACTGTGGCAACCGCGAAATCGACCAGACACACAGCAATATTGGAAAACGGGAAGATTTCGCGAGGGAAGTAGACCTTGCCAACCAGGCTGGCGTTGCTGGTGAGCGAATTCAGAGAAAACCGGACTGACGCCGCAAAGAAATTCCACGCCCACAGGCCCGTATACGCGAAGAGCGGGTAGGGCACGGGGGTTGCGATGGGCGCGACCTGGGTGAATACCACTGAAAACACCACGGTGTTGATCAGTGGCATGAAGATGGCCCAGCCAAACCCCATGATGGTTTGCTTGTAGCGGATGATCAGGTCACGCGCCGCCATGCGATAGAGCAGCTCGCGATATTCGAGTTGCTCGTGCAGCATTTCGCGAACGTCAGTCGCCAGATTGTTCAACATTTCTTCACACTACGTCCGGGAACCCAATCGCACCGCTGACCAGGGCGCCTTGAGGCGTCGTCACTGCAGGGCCTCCAAGCAGGCTGTCGACCTCGTACCGGAATCGGCGGGAGGGTCAGAAACTGTAGTTTAGCGGAGAGCTTCGACAGGGGGCGCGAATTGTCGATCGCCCTGTCTGGCCGGACTAGCGTCTGACCCGAAGGCGCAGGAGCACATCTTCCGCGAAGGGACGCACTTCCGGCGGCCAACGCGGAACCAGCCTGACCGAAAGAGCGTCGCTCCGCTCGAACGCGTCAAGGTGGAGGCCGTGAGCGTCGTGCAGTGCTCGCGCCGCGTCGGGGGTGGCCGGCACGCGGAACGGGTCGGTGGCCCTGTCCGTGCGCCCGAGGCTGTCGTTGGCACCAAGCAGTTTTCCGTCGTAGGCGATCTCGCTCTCGGGAGCAAGCCGTGCGGACAGCACTGTGAAGAATCGGTGCATGTCTGGCGCGTGCACGTACGGTGTGACCCCTTCGAGGAACACCAGCGCCCGCTGTGAGGCGTTGCTGCCAAGAGCGTCGAAGAGTGCCGGCCACTCGGCGTCGTGCAGATCGATGGGCACAAAACGCACGTCGCGGCCGCGCCGCCAGCGAGAGGTCATCCGCTCCTTGACCGCCACTGCGCCCGCCTGATCAGCCTCGATGAAGGTGACGTGTTTGGCTGAAAGCTCTTGGCCGAACCGGTAGGCGCGAGTGTCACTGCCCGAGCCGATGGCAACAATCGTCCGGACACCTTCGGCGAGCGCGCCCTTGGTCACAGCGTCGTAGTAGCGGGTGCGCGCGAGCACGTAGTAATAGAACGGGTCACGACGAAGGCGCGCGAGCTCGTGCTTGGGGAGCAAACGAGCGCGCAGGCGATCCCGCCAGGGGAAGAACCGGCTGACCAGCGTGTCCGGATTGCGGCGATCCGGGTCTTCATGCACGCACTGGAGGTGCCGGAGCCAGGCCACATACATCGAGTTGCTGAAGCTGGGAAGCCACATAACTGACTTACCGCGCGCTCAGGGGCCTGGCTAAAGCTGCCAAGCGGGTGACCAGATGATGGAAAGGAAGGGCCATGGGCAGGCCCAGGCGGCGAATGACCACCGCGAGGCGCAAGTGTGTCACGCAGTCCGGGCCTTCCGACGCCAACCGCCGGATCTGCGTGGTCAGCAGGTGCAGTTCCGGCCACTTGATGCCACGCGCCCGCGCGACCTTGAGAGCCGTCCAGGCGCTCCAGAAAAGCTGATCGCCATGCGCGGCCAGTAGCTCGGGCCGTGTGAAGAAGGCCGTCACCATGCGGGCCATGAGGTCGGCGTGGCCTTGAGCGCGTTTGGGGGGGGGCGTCGTCGCCAGTTGCGAGTGCCGATGCTGGCGATAGCGTGCGCCGATGTAGTCGACCAGCACGATCGGCGGCGACTCCAGGCCGACGCGCCACCAGAGGTCCCAGTCTTCAAAAATACTGACGCGCTCGTCGAACGCTCCTGCCCGTCGGATGACATCGAGGGGCGCGAGCCAGCAGTGCGGTGGGGCGAAGTTGGATTCAATGATCTTGGGGAAGAAGGCCGTGGTGGTGCAGCGCCTCGTCGCCGTCGATTCGCCGGAATCCGAGTCGAACCAGACACAACCCATCAATGCGATGGCGCCGGGACGCGATGCCGCCGCCTCGCTGAGTCTCGCCAACGCCTCAGGCGCCAGCAGGTCGTCTGCGTCAAGGAAGAGGACGTGTGTTCCCGTCGCGGCGGGGGGGGG
>JBEBGG010000212.1:0-5316 GCA_040081555.1 Vicinamibacterales bacterium | reverse complement strand
ACAAGGTACGGTGGGGACGGTTACGCCGCAGAGTGGCAGCCGCGGCGTGCCGGGTGGCCTCATGGGTGTGACCAGCAAGAGCACCGATGAATCGCTGCGCAGCTATAAAGGGCGCACGCATTACAACGAGTGGCAGTTTGTGTTCCTCGCGCAGTCGCAGACCGTGCAGGGACCCAACGGTTCGCCCTCGCAGATTCCACAGCGAGCTGGCCAGACATCACCCATCGGCTCAGGGCCGAGTGGACCGCGAGTGCCAGGAGCGCCGGCAGGGCCGGGTGGTGCCAGGAGTGGACCAAGTCAGCCTGCAGGGCGGGCCGGACCACCACCGCTCGGCGGTGGATCTAACACGCAGCGCCCTGGAGCCGGTCCCCAGCCGGGGCGCTGAGTGAGAGCGCGACTAGAGGTCGGCCAGGGTGTCGTGGAAGGACCGGCGTATGAGCTGCATATGCTCTGACGTCCCTCCGCCGCACGCCCGATTTGTCAGTAGAACGAAATAGCGATCCCGTTCGGGATCGATCCAAATCGACGTGCCCGTGAAGCCAACATGGCCGAATGCTGTCGCGGACATGCGGGTGCCGCACGACGATGTTGACAGCATCGTGTCCCAGCCGAGCGCACGCGAACTGCCGGGCACCCGGCTTCTCTGGCGCGCTAGGGTCATCCATTCCCTCGAAAACGGCGGTACCAAAGAGTCGTCACCGCGTGCGCCCCGCAGTGCCAGTCTCGCGAACGCTCCAACGCCCGCTGCCGTTCCGAAGAGACCGGCGTGTCCCGCCGCTCCCCCAAGCGCGGCGGCGTAGTCATCGTGTACTTCGCCGACGAGTCGCCGACCCGAACGCGGGTCACCGGCGAGCGGATCGGTCGGGGCCACGTGCGACCGATCGGAGGTGGGCGCGCCGTACGCCAGGTACGTTCGGGCATCGCTCGTTGGTCGCAGTCCGGCAGCTTCAAGCAACTGTCGAAACAGCTCGGGGAGTGACTGGCCGGCGAGGTCGGCGATCAGAAATCCGAGCAGGACGAAGTCCAGATCCGAGTAGATCGAGCGTGCCCGCAAGGGATAGTCCAGGGGCATCGTGCAGATGTCGTATTCAAACTCGCGTCGGCTCGTTGCTGGCCGGTTGAGGAGGCGTGCAGGTAGGCCGCTGCAGTGTTCGAGTAGGTCGCGTACGGTGGCGGCTTCTCGATCAGCACCATACCAGTCTGGAAATACGCGGGCGAGCGGGGTATCCAGCGTGAGCACTCCGGCGGCACATTGCTGCAGCGCGAGACTCCCGGTGGCAAGCGGCTTGGTCAGAGAGGCGAGATCGAAGATCGTATCGAGCGTGGTCGGCTTTGCGGACTTGAAGGTAAGCGTGCCAGCGGCGTGCTGCCAGATCGCGGCGTTCGAGTAGCCAACCTCGGCGACGGCGGCGGGAAAGACGCCCGAGGCGACCGCGTCACGCAGGGCGTCAGCGGCGCGTGATGCGGCGCCAGGCGTCGACATAGAGGCTACGAGCGCGTCGGTCCGACGTCGTGATGATCGAGCAGTTGCCGGAGACGGGGCTCGGCGTCTTCACCGATCGCGTCCCTCACAAAGTCGTGCGACTTGCGGAGTTTGGTTACAGCTTGTGGGTAGGCGAGCTTCGTCTTCTGCATCACGATTGCCGCTTTCACGTTCCAGCGCGCCCGGCGCAGCAGTTTGTCGGCCTCCTCGGGCTCGAGGCCTGTGACGGTCGTCACGATGCGGCGAGCACGGTCGCGGCGCATTTCTGATCCCGCCTGGATATCGACCATCAGGTTGCCGTACGTCTTTCCGGTGCGCACCATCGAGCCCGTGGTGAGCATGTTGAGTACAAGCTTTGTGGCGGTGGCAGCTTTGAGGCGCGTGGATCCGGCAATCACTTCGGGCCCGACGGCGGGGGCGATGGTCAGGTCGACAAACGTCTGTAATTCGGTGCGCGGATCGCAGGTGACGAAGATAATCTTGGAGCCGGCGCGCCGCGCGCGCGTCAGGCCGCCGCGCACAAATTGCGTCATGCCGCTGGCCGATACGCCGATCACGACGTCCTTCTTGGTGGGTTTCAGCCGATTGATAGAACGGGCGCCTTCCTCGTAGTTGTCTTCGACACCTTCGCGCGCGTGCAGAAAGCCATCCTTTCCGCCTGCCATGACGGCCAGTACAAGCGCATCGGGTGTGCCGAAGGTTGGCCCCATCTCGGCGGCCTCAAGAATGCCGAGCCGACCACTGGTTCCGGCGCCGACGAAGATGATGCGACCGCTCTTGCGCAGTGCTTGAGTGATGATGTCGATGCCCACCGCGATGCGTTCTTTTTCGCGCTGCACCGCGACGAGCATCTTTCGATCCTCGGTCAGCATGCCCTCGACGATCTCGGCGGACGACAATTTGTCGAGGGCGAGGGTGGCACGGTTGATCGCCTCCGTCGGGAGGGATTGCCACTTTGAACGCAACGGCATGCTCAGACAACCTCAGGAAACCGCGGATGTTAGCATACGGACGTGATCGGCGCGTACCTGGACCACCTCCGCGTCGAGCGGCGTCTCGCGACCCTTTCGGTCGACAGCTACGCCCGTGATCTCCGAAGGCTCTCGGCCTTTGCCGAGGGCGAGGGGAAGGTCCTCATCACATTGACACGGTCCGACCTGGAACTCTTCGTGCGGCGGATGCGCACCGAGGGGCTCTCGCCGCGCTCGGTCGCCCGGACGATCGCGGCGGTGCGCGGTTTTTATCGCTTCCTCTTACTCGATCGCCGCTTGGCTGAGAGTCCGGCCGACGACCTTCACCCGCCGAAGGCCTGGCCTGCGTTGCCGAAGTTTCTTGGCATGGAAGATGTCGATCGTCTGCTCGCACAACCAGACGTGGAGACGTCGCTCGGTTTGCGCGACAGGGCCATGCTCGAGCTGCTGTACGCGACCGGAATGCGTGTCACGGAGCTTATCAACGTCCGAGCCTCCGATCTGCGACTCGACGAGGAGTACTTGACCTGCGTGGGCAAGGGTAGCAAGGAGCGGCTGATTCCAATGGGCGAAACGGCGGTTCGGTGGGTGCGTGAATACCAGCAACGGGTCCGCCCGGCTCTGGTGGCGCGCGCGAGGGGCGCCCGGAGCGGCGCCGCATCGCGCCTCTTTGTCAACCATCGTGGCGGGGCGCTGTCTCGGGTCGGTTTCTGGAAGATTCTCAAGGGACATGGGGCCAGAGCCGGCATTCGCGGAGCGCTCAGCCCGCACGTGGTTCGCCATTCGTTTGCGACGCATCTGCTTGAGCGTGGCGCCGACCTGCGCGCGATCCAATTGATGCTCGGCCACGCCGACTTGTCGACGACGCAGATCTACACGCACGTCCTTGAGGCGCGTCTACGTCACGTCTACGAGCGGTTTCACCCTCGCGCGTAATCTGCTAAGCTGACTCGTTTATTGGTTCGGTGTAGTTGCATATAAGGCGCATCCGGTTTCATCCGGTATGCGGAAGGAGAGTCGCGGCATGAGCCGTAAAGGGCGGCACCTGTTTACCTCGGAGTCGGTGACCGAAGGGCACCCCGACAAGATCGCCGATCAGATCTCTGATGCGATCCTCGACGCCATTCTGACGCAGGACCCGAAGAGCCGCGTCGCGTGTGAAACACTCGTGACGACTGGCTTGGCGCTGGTCGCGGGAGAAATCACGACCACCGCTCAAATCGACTATCAGTCGGTCGTCCGTCAGACGATCGCCGATGTCGGCTATACCCGCGGCAAGTACGGCTTCGACGCCGAGACTTGCGCGGTGCTGTCATCCATCCACAGTCAGTCGCCGGACATTGCGATGGGCGTGGACACCGGGGGGGCTGGAGATCAGGGGCTCATGTTCGGGTTTGCGTGCACGGAAACCGACGAGTTGATGCCCCTGCCGATCATGCTGTCCCACAGGCTGACGCGTGGTTTGTCCGACGCGCGCCGGAGCGGTCAGTTGAAGTACCTCCGTCCGGACGGCAAGTCACAGGTCACCGTCGAGTACGACGGCAACAAGCCGCTTCGCGTCGATGCGATCGTCGTTTCGAGTCAGCACAGTGAGCAGGTGTCGCAGGAAATCCTGCATCACGACATTACCGAGGGCATCATCAATAAGTTGATTCCCGCCTCGCTTCGAGACAAGAACACCAAGATCTACGTGAATCCCACGGGTCGTTTCGTGGTGGGAGGTCCGCACGGTGATGCCGGCGTGACCGGGCGCAAGATTATCGTGGACACCTACGGTGGTGCGGCGCCCCATGGCGGCGGCGCATTCTCTGGCAAGGACCCGACCAAGGTCGACCGCTCGGCTTGCTATATGGCTCGCTACATCGCGAAGAACGTGGTGAAGGCCGGCATCGCTGACCGCGCGTTAGTGCAGCTCGCCTACGCCATCGGCGTGGCGGACCCGGTGTCAGTCATGGTGCACACGGAAGGCACGGGCCGGATTGAGGAAGAGAAGATCACCGAGCTCGTTCGCGCGCACTTCAAACTGACACCGCGCGGTATCATTGAAGAGCTCGACCTGCGCCGGCCCATCTACAAGAAGACTGCTGCCTTTGGTCACTTCGGCCGTACCGAGCCCGAGTTCACCTGGGAGCGGACTGACAAGGCCGCGGCGCTGAAGTCGGCCGCCAAGCTCTAAGGCCATAATAGTCGCTGTGAAGCGTGTTCTGCTGGTGACGGCGGCCCTGGTGGCCGCCGTTGCTGTTTGGACCGTTGTCTCGCTACCGCCACCTACCATAGCGCTTGAGGCGGCGTGGGATGACGGCGCAGTACCAGGTGTCATTCACATCCACACCAACCGCTCGGATGGTTTGAGCGACCCCGGTACAGTCGCGTCTGCGGCGGCCCGCGCTGGCCTGAAGTTTATCGTCTACACCGATCACGGCGACGCGACCCGGGTGCCGGACCCTCCGACGTATCGCGCCGGTGTGTTGTGCATTGATGCCGTAGAAATCAGCACAACGGGCGGTCACTATGTTGCCCTCGGCATGCCTGCTGCGCCCTATCGACTCGGGGGCGAGCCACGTGACGTCGTTGAGGACGTCGCGCGTCTCGGCGGATTCGGGATCGCGGCGCATCCGGATTCGCCGAGAGCGGAACTCGCCTGGCACGACTGGAATGCATCGATTGACGGCCTTGAAATTCTGAATCCAGACTCCGCGTGGCGTGCGCACGCTTATCGCGGCGGGATCCGCGCGCGCTTGCGGTTGCTGTCAGCGTTTGCGACCTATCCGTTCCGCGCTGCGGAGACGATCGGCGCTCTGCTCACGGAGTCAACGGACGCAAAGACGCAGTGGGCGCGACTCTCGGCGATTCGGCCAGTGG
>JBEBGG010000211.1:0-5321 GCA_040081555.1 Vicinamibacterales bacterium | reverse complement strand
CACCAGGCGAGTTCGTGCCGTTGGTCGTGCTCGTCAGCTGTGCGCTGCGCAGCACGGGCGTCGGATCGAAGCGTTCTTCGGTCTGCTCCTGACTGCCGTTGTTCAGCTTTGCGGTGACGTTGACGCGCACGTGGCCGACGCCGACGATCGGCTCGAGGAGCGCAATCACCCGCGAGGTCATGTCGCGTTCGAGGCGCTGTTGCCGCTCGACCGGTGCGCCGTCGGCGCTATCGTCCTCGGAGGGCCTCGAGAGAGGACGGCCGAAGTTGTCGATGATGACCACCGATTCCGGCTTCAGCGACTCAACGCTGGCGGAGACAAGACCGGTGATGGCGGTCACGGTCGACGCCGATAGTTTGCGATTGCTTCGCATCTTCAAGATGACTGAGGCGGTGGTCGGCTGGTCGCGCCCGGTGAAGAGCGAGGCGGGGGGCATCGCGATATGCACTCGAGCACCGGCCACTTCCGCGATCGTCGAGATGGTGCGCGACAGCTCACCCTCAAGTGCGCGTCGGTAGTTGACGCGTTCCTGGAAGTCGGTGACCCCAAACTGCATCTTGTCGAACAGCTCGTTGCCGGGCAGTGACACACCACCCGCAAGCCCGTCGGACGAGTACTGCACACGCAGCTCGTCGACACGACTCGTCGGCACGCGAACCGTGCGACCGCCTTCGTCGAGCCGGTAGTCGACTTTGGCACTCTTGAGTTTGGTGACAATGGCGCCGGCGGCTGACGGGTCCATGTCGCTGAAGAGCACCCCATAAGTCGGCGCATTGATGTAGTACGCCGAACCAATGGTCAGCCCGACTACGGTGAGAAAGGCGACCGCCATCGTGCCGAGCTGTTTGCCCGACATCGCGGAGATTGAGGCCTGGAGGCGGCTGAAGAATTGTTCGAGGTTCACAACGGCTTCACGCTAGGACAGAGTGGACTTTGCGGACGGTTAGACCGGCATCCGCATGATGTCTTGATAGGCCTGGACCAGTTTGTTGCGGACCTGCACGGTGAGCTGGAGGCTGAGTTCGGCGCGTTGCAGGGCAATCATCGCGTCATGTACCTCGCCCGTGCCGCTAAGCATCTGCTCAACCGCGGTATTGGCCGAGTCCCCAGACTGCTCGACCGCGTTGATCATCTTCGTGAGCGCCTCGCCAAATCCGCCGGCGCCGGCCGGCGCACTGGTCGAGGGGCTGCCAGTAGACGGGGAGATCGACGGAAGTGAAGGAATCGCGCTAATTGGGCTCATGGCTTACTTCCCCAGCTCCAGAGACTTGTTCACGAGTTCGCGAATCAACCCGATGGCCGTGAGGTTGGCCTGGTAGGCGCGGCTGGCGGTCATCATGTTGACCATCTCTTCTGGCGTGTCGACGTTCGGCATCGCGACAAAGCCATCCTTGTCGGCGTCGGGATGCGACGGGTCGTAACGACGCTTGAACGGCGTCTGGTCCTCAACCACGGCGGCGACCTTCACGCCAGACACACCGGCCTGACCAAGCGCTGCGTCAAACGCGTGATCGGCCGCCAGCACGACGTCACGCCGGCGATACGGCTTGCCGTCAGGGCCGCGGGTCGAGTCGGCGTTGGCGATGTTCGACACCGCCACTTCGATCCGCGTGCGCTCGGCGTTGAGCGCACTGGCGCTCGCGTTGATCGCGTTATTGAGGGTAGACATTTACTTAGCGCCCTTCGTTGATGGCGAAGCGAATGAGACGAAACTTCGCTGACAGCGCTTGTTGGGCGGCCGCAAAATCGGCCGCGGCCTTGGTCATGGTCAAGAGCTCGCGATCGAGCTGGACGTTGTTGCCGTCACGGCGGGACTCGAGGCCGTCCACTTCGGCGGTCTTCGGCGTGGACTGAGCCGACGATGCGATCTGGTGCTGATCGGTGATCGTCATCTTGACCTTCTGCATTTCACCGTTGAGGACATCGTCAAACGTGGCCTCGCGGGTGCGGTAGTTGGGCGTATCGAGGTTGGCCAGGTTGCCCGCCGCTACGGCCTGTTTGGCCACAGCCTGCGTCATCTGCCGTCCGAGAGCCGCCATGATTGCGCTGTCGTTGTTGATATCGCTCACCGCACTCCTCCTGGACGCCTGTAGACCCCTGCCAATGGCGCACCAGACGGTTGAGCAAGGAGAGTGCCCGGGTGTTGGCACGGGGCAGTGGTGCAGATTCAGGCCTGTTTTTGCAGATCGTCTCTACGGTGTGTCGGCAGACCGTCAACTGAGGCCGGCAAGGTGGCGAAATCCGTGCCAGTAGCGTTTAACCTCTAACGCCCGAAGCGCTGCGCCATCTCCCGCAATTGCGCTTCCATGGCGCCGAGTCTGGTCTCGATGGCGTTGAGTGCGACGGCGACCGCCCCCCCGGACATCGGCTCGCCTTGTTCCGCCTTGGCGAGTGCGTTCGCCTTCCTCAGAATCACATCGACCTGCCCCAGAGAGAACGGCTTGGTCAGATAGTCCTGGGCCCCGAGTCGTACGGCGCTAATCGCGGTCTCGAGCGACCCATAGCCCGTAATCATCACGACGTAACAAGAGGGATTGGCCAGTCTCGCAGCACTGAGCACGGCAAAACCGTCCGCGCCCGGCATCGCAATATCCGTAAAGACCAGGCGGCAGCGGCTGCCGGCCCGCTCAATTGCCGTGACGGCGGCACGGCCATCGGGCGTACTGGCGACGCTAAGTCCTTTTTCCGCAAGGAAATCAGCCAGAAGCTCCCGCACACCGGTGTCGTCGTCTGCCACCAGCACGTCAAAATCGCGGCGTGCGGTACGGCCCGTGGTGCCCATCTCCATGTGATGAATGTCGGTTAATCGGCCGGCGACAACCAGACTTGAATGGCAGCCCTAAAGGCCGAGCGTCGCTTTGCCGACATTAGGGTGCAGAACCGTGAGTGTCGGCCAGCCGCCCATCAGGACGGCATGCCAACACTCCTCGGGGGCCCCCCAGCCCTGACAGCCATACTCCGCGAGGATTCCGTCACCAGGATTGGGGCGTCTCTATGTAAGTTTCCGCCGTCGAGGGGATGTCCATGAGTGAACGCGCGCGTCCATCGGTACTGGTTGTCGAAGACGAACCCAATCTTCGTCAGGTCATCGTCGAGGGCCTTGAAGCCGATGGCTTCGCTGTCGCTCAAGCACTGGACGGGGCCGACGCCATCGAACGGCTGCGCGGCTACGCGTATGACGGCTTGGTGGTCGACCTGCGATTGCCCGACGCCAACGGGATGGACGTGCTCGATGAAGCGCTGACCCTCTTCCCCGCCATTCGTGCGGTCGTCATCACGGGTTTTGGTGGCGTCAACGAAGCAGTGACCGCGATCAAGCGGGGAGCGATTGACTTCCTGATCAAGCCGTTCCAGCTGGCACAGTTGTCACGAGTGCTGCGTGCCGGCATCGAGCAGCGGCAGCTCCGAGTAGAGAATGCCGAGTTGCGTGCGCAACTCCAGAACCGATTCCGCTTCGACAACATCATCGGTTGCAGCACCGCGATGCGCTCGGTGTTCTCGACGCTCGAACTCATCGCGCCGATGAACAGTACCGTGCTCATCGAAGGCGAAACCGGCACCGGCAAAGAGCTCATCGCCAAGACGATTCACCACAACAGCCCGCGCCACGATCAGCACTTCGTGGCATTCAACGCCGCCGCCATTCCGGAAGGCCTCGTCGAGGCTGAACTCTTCGGGCACACGAAAGGCGCGTTCACAGGCGCCGTGGCCGCTCGCGTGGGCCGGTTCGAACTGGCGCACAAGGGCACGTTGTTCATTGACGAAGTCGCATCGATGTCGCTGGCATTGCAGGCCAAGCTGCTGCGCGCGCTTCAGGAGCGGCAGATCGAGCGCGTCGGCGACTCCCGCTCGGTGAAATTCGACATTCGCGTCATCGCCGCCACCAATCTCGACCTCAAGAAGATGGTGAAGGAAGGGACCTTCCGGGAAGATCTCTACTATCGCCTGAACGTCGTGCCGGTTCGACTGCCGTCGCTGCGCAGCCGCGGCGAAGACGTCCCGCTGTTGGCGCAGTACTTCGTCAAAAAATCGTGCGAGTCGAACAATCTCGCTCCCAGGTCCCTGAGCCAGGAAGCGGTCCGCGCGCTCATGGGGTACTCATGGCCCGGCAATATCCGCCAGCTCGAAAACGCCATGGAACACGCCGTCGCGATTAGCGGCGCCCACACGGAGATAACTGTCGCGATGTTGCCGCAGGAGGTGCGCGACCCGGCCGAGTCGCTGATGGGCACACCAGTCGCCATCCCTGACGAAGGCATCAACTTCGTCTCGGTCGTGTCACAGCTCGAACGGGAACTGATCTTGCGCTGCCTCGAAAAGACGGGCGGGAACAAACGCCAGGCGGCCAAGTTACTGCAACTGAGCCGCACCACGCTCATCGACAAGCTGCAGCGACTCAAGGTCAGCAGCAACTTCGCGGCGTGACCCGAGGCTAACTCGCCGGCCAGCTGACGCTGAAGGTCCCGCCATCGATTGCCAACACCCCGCCGTGCGCGGCCGCAAGATACCCCGCGGCCCAGAGTTGCGCATCCTTTGCGAGTGTCGGGGACGCCAGGGGCGCGTCGCCGGACTCAGTCGCCGACAACGCGTGGCCCTCGCTGGTTGAGACAATCCGCAGTGTCACTCCGCCGGCCTGATCGACACTGACATCAATCCGTGCCTTCGGCTGTCCGGCCACGCGGTCTTCCGCCACCAGCAGCAGGTCGAGCACCAGCTGAAGCAACCTGGCCCGCTCGGCTGAAATCCACGCCGGCGGGGCGCCGGCGCGCGGCGCCCCGAGCGCGATACGGCTGCGTGCGACGGAGGCCAGACGCATACTGACGGCCGTCTCAATCACGGACCAGAGATCGACACGCTCGACAGGCTGACGACCGGCGCGCGCAAACTCGAGCAGCCGATTGATAACAGCGGCGGCCTTGCCGCTCTCGTGGCGCACGATCTCGATGCGACGACGGACGGCTGGATCGAGCTCGCGGGCTTCAATCAGCTCGGCGCTCCCGGCAATCACCTGCAGCGCGTTGTTGACATCGTGAGCGGTGGTGAAAAATACGCGCGTGATCGTCCACAGCCGATTGAGCTCTTCGAGCGCCTCGTCGGACAGTCCCTCCGACTGGGAAGGCCTCAGCGCGGCAACGTCAGCGGGATCGGCAGGGGGCATCGCTGTCGGGCAGTGTAGGTATGGACGCGACTGCAGGTCAACTCGCGCGCGTCTATCGTCCCGTGAACTCCGGCTTGCGCTTCTCGAGAAACGCGCTCGTCCCCTCGCGCATGTCGCTGGTCGCCATTGCCAGGCCGAAGAGCGTCGCCTCGTAGGCGCACCC
>JBEBGG010000067.1:0-18998 GCA_040081555.1 Vicinamibacterales bacterium | reverse complement strand
GCCTGCATCTCGTCGCGCAAGCGACTGACGACGTCGGGGTCGACTCCGTGACGTTCAGCATTGGTGGCGTTGACATCGTGACCGACAGCGAGGAGCCGTACGAAGTCAGCTACCTCGTGCCGGCCGACGCGGTTGTGGGGCAGCCGCTCACCGCCAGGGCAAGAGCCAGGGATTTTGCCGGCAATCCCGCCGAGAGCACCGTCTCAATCGACATCGTCGCGTCTGTCGTGCCAGTGCCGCCCCAGATCACGCTGACCGTCCCGCCGACGGCGATTCCCGGCGATCAGTTGACGCTCTCGGCCGATGCCACGGACCTTGACGGCATCGCCAGCGTTGTGTTCACGCAGGGCTTGGCCGTGCTGGCCTCCGACACGACTGCGCCTTATTCGACGACGTTCACTGTGTCGGCCGATGCGGTGGCCGGGTCGACCATCACGTTCAAGGCGGAAGCGACCGACCTGACCGATGCCAAAGCGTCGGACACCAAGACGGTGAGCGTGCTCGCGCCGCCGACGCTGACACGAGGCGTCGTGACCGGCGAAGTCTACGAAGACACCACGAGCCTTCCGGTGGCCGATGTCAACATCGCGCTGACCGGTGTCGACCGGACCGGCGTGCCGTATACCGAGACCGCGGTGACCGACGCGCGCGGCCGCTTCGTGATTCGTGCCGTTGGCGGTACCGGCGTCATTCGGATCGAGAAGAGTGGATGGACCCGGGCAGACCGCCGAGTGCTGATCGCCGGCGGCCAGGTGGTGGCGATGCTCGACGCCCGCCTCACACGTCTCGGACCATCGTCGCAATCCGTGAGCTTTGCGAGCGGCGGCACACTGACATCGGGGGGCAGCACGGTGACCTTTGGTCCCGGCATCGTCCCGCCGACGCCGGTGCGATTTGCGGCGCTGACGCAGCAGGGGCTGGAAGGGCAGCTCCCGACCGGCTGGACTCCAGTGGCGGCTGCGGATCTCTTCCCGCACGACGTGATGTTCAACGGTGCCGCATCGCTGAAGATTCGTCGCCTCGTGGGCACCGCCGCCATCGCACCGCAACTGGCGCGGTGGGATGCCGCGGCCTCACAGTGGCGGCTGGTTGGTCCCGGGCAGCTGACGGCGGATGGCCTGTTCCTGCAGGCGTCGGTGACGACGGCGGGCCAGTTCGCGTTCGTGCAGCCGGACGTCGTGCCCGTGGCGCCGTCGATTCCGGGAGTGGGCGGCGCGCTTGCCGGTGTGGGCGAGGTCACCCTGCCAAGCTCGTTGGCGACGGTGATTGCGCCGACGCCGAAGGTGCTCTTCTACGAGCCTGGTGTGGGATCAGACGTGCGATCGACGATCACGCCGCAAGTGCCGGTGAGCAGTGGTGCCGTCGTCGCGGCGCGCCTGACCGAGTCGTATCGCTTTCTGTCGGGAGCGACGGCCGCGCCCGAGTCGATGACCGAAGATCTCATTGCGTTCCAGGATGGATCGACGGCGATTCCCCCGCTGGTCGCGTCGACCCGGGTCACGCCGTCCCTCCTCTTCGAAACGCTGACGCTCGAACAGGGGGTCATCGGTGTCGAAGTGCTCGCCGATGCGGCGAATGCCTCCGGGCAGGTGGCGCTGGCCGCTGGCGGCGAGTTTACGGCACCGGGCGGACAGTCGCTGGTACTGCCGCCTGGCGCAGTTGGCGACGGCGCCGTGGTCGCCGTGACTGGGCTGACGCCCGCCGATCTCGGCGTCACGTTGCCCTCCGGTATCGCCTTCCTCGGCGGTGCACGCATCTCGAGTTCTGACGCATTCGCGCGTGCCGGGACGTTCTCGGTGCCGGCGCCGCCCGGGCTGGCGAACCTTTCGCGGATTCTGCTGATTCGCAGCGAGGAAATTAAAGGTCAGACCCGCGCCGTGCTCGTCGGCGTGGCAAAGCTCGTCGGCGATCGGTTGACGTCGGAGACCACCATCGGCGGCAAGTCCACGTCACTTGAAGGCGTCCGTCAGGCTGGCCGTTACGGGTTCATCCAGGCTGACGGTCCCATCGGCTTTGCCGGCGGCCTCGTCAGCGGTGTCGCCGGCCAGCCCGCCGGCGGCGCGCTGGTCACGAGCAGCACGTTCTTCGTCGTGTCGTTATCGAACGCGGCCGGCGGCTACCTCGCCGCCGCGCCGGCGACGAACACGGTCATGACGGCGACTGATCTGGCACGAAACGACTACGTCACTGCGCCAGCCTTCCTGCTGTCAGGTCAGGTGCTGCCGCTCGCACTGGCGATGACCCCGCAGCCGCCGCGGGTCACGTCGGTCTCACCAGTCAACGGTACGGCGAACGTCGCTCTCGGCGGTCCGATCGTCGTCACGTTCTCCGAGCCGATTGATCCGGACTCGATTGGCGGCGCGGCGGTGACGCTCAGTGGTCCCGGCAATGCCTCGGTCGATATCGCACGGGCGCTGTCACAGGGCGGCACTGTCTTGACGGTGCGCCCGGCGAGTGCCCTCAGCTCGGACACGCACTACGCGTTCGCGCTGACAAGTGCCGTCAAGGACCTCTCCGGCTATGGACTCGCGGCGCCGCTCTCGATCGCGTTCGACAGCATCGACACCAGTGCGCCACTGCCGCCGGCCGCCGGATCGCTGTCCGCGTCGCTGCCCAACGCGCAGGGATTGTCGACCGTCGCCGGCACTCAGGGCACGGCATCGCCAACTGACAGGGTGTTTGTCGACAACCTGACCAGCCACATCAGTGCCGTGGCGTTGGTCCAGGGCAACGGCGGTTTCTCCGCGCAGATTCTGGCGCGCATCACCGACACCCTGCAGGTCCGCATCGTCGACGCCGCAGGCAACGAGACGAAGAGCGCCCTGCCGGCATTCAAGACGGTGAACGGCGACGGCTCCGTGAGCCAGGCCGTGACGGCACTCGGCGGCATCATCGAGGGCCCGAACGGGTCGCAGGCCAAGGTGAAGCCGGGCACCTTCCCGAATGGCGCCGTTGTGACGATCAACTACGTCGCGCCGGCCGAGTTTCCAATTCAGCTGGGCGCTGAATTCACCGCCGACTACACGATCGATGGCGGGATCAGCGTCGACTTCGGCGGACAGACACCGCAGTTGTACGTCGACCTGTCGATTCCGCCGCGCGGCGGGGAGACGGACGCGACGCGCTGGATTGTGGTCGCGGCCGAAGAAGTGAACGGGCAGTTGATGATGAACGCGATCGACACGGCCAAGTTCCGTGGCGATCGGATCACGACCGCGTCGCCGCCGTGTCCCGGTGTGCAGGCGGCGCGCACCTATGGATTCGTGCGCTCGCGCCAGACCGTCGGCCTGAGCTACTCGAATGTGTTTGTCGGCGCCGGCAAGGGCCTGCTGATGGGCCTCAAGTGGGAGATCACCGGCGGGCCGTTTGGGCTGATGCCGTTTGGTGTCCACGCCGACCCGTTTGCCGAGGTGATGTGCTATCCAGTGCTCACCGGTAACGTGACGCTGATCCAGAACGCGGTCCGTGTCAGCATTCCCGCGACGCTGCTGACGCCGGCCGACCGGCAGCTGATTCTGACCAACAAGCGTCTGTCGCTGCCCCCGAACAAGGTGCCGCGCGATGTCCAGGAATTTACCTACGACGTGGAGGGCGAAACGTCGGATTCGTTCCGCATCGAGGCCAAGGGGAACACCCCGACTGACGGGGGCGCGCCCGCCACTCAGCTACTCACGAAGTTCACGATCTCCAATTTCGCTCCGGGGCGAGTGCGACTGCGCATCGATCCGGATCCGGTGAACATCGTCGTCCAGTCAATCGAAATTCGGAACCTGACGAAGGACCTGCTGAGTGTCTTCACGCAGACGCTGACCGAGCCGTTCACCGCGGCGGGGACCGGCGGCAATGGCGATCCGTTCGAGGTCACGGTGGTCGATGTGTTGGGCCGCACGAGAAAGCTCGAGCAGCAGTATCCCGGAAGCGACTCTCTCTACGGAGACGGCAATCTGGTGCTCAAGGCGGTCGAGGCATCGATCGACCCGACGCGAGAAGAGATGAACGCCGCCGGTGTCGGCGGGCGAGCCCGCACGGCGGTGTCCATTGCGGACCTGACGCAGTTGGGCGTATTCCAGCCGGTGCCCGCCGCCAAGATCGTCAGGGGCGGTATCAAGGGCTTTGCGTTCCACGGCGATCCGACGCACGACTTCGCGATCATCGTCAACTACGACCAGGGCGGCGATTACACGCAGCGACTGCCGCGCATGCAAATCGATGTGCGCAATGCGCAGACGGGCGCCGTGCTGAAGACAATCGAGGCGTTTGCGCCGCCGCCAGACGAGCCCCTCGGATTGCCGGACATCACCGACGGCGACACCCGTGCGCCGTACATCATGTCCGGGCCGAACCGGTTGAGCAATTTCGACCCGTCGGGTCAATTGGTGTTCACCTTCTCAGAAGCGATGAATCCCGACTCGGTGAAAAACGCGTTCGAAGTGAAGGACAGCGCCGGTCGCATTCTCGAGGGGGTGGTCGAGGTCTCAGGCGGCGACCGCGTCGCGCGGTTTGTGCCGGCGGCGGCGCTCCGATCGGGCGAGCAATATACCGTGCGCATCAAGGGGTACAGCCCGGCTCAGGGCGCCAACCCCGGCAGCGGGGGGGGCTCAACCGACGCGGCCCGCGATCGGCGGGGCAATCCTGTGGCGGAGATCTCACTGATCGTCAAGGTATTCACGCCGCGGCTGCTGGCTTCCTACACCGGCGATGGCAACTTCGGCGTTTTCAAGGACGTGGTGGTGCCGCCGCCCGCGCCGGTGGTTGTGGATCCAAACCCGAATCAGCCAGGGCCCGGCAACAATCCCGCGGACCAGAGCGTCAACTCGAGCCGGCCGGTCTTTGTCACGACGAGCCACCAGACATTCAACCTGCTCTCGCTCGAGAGTCGCGATCCGGCCAAGTTGTCACTGTTGACGCAGAAGGAAGGGCCGATCAGTCGCCAGCAGGGCGCGTTTATCAGGAACGTCGCCTTTACCAAGGCCGGCATCCCTGCCGGTGGCGTGTTCTCGGGCGATCTGTTGTTGACGACGACCTTCAATACCAACAGCAGCCGTCTCGATTGGTACGACGTCACTCGGCGCAACAACGTCGACACGTTCGATCTCCTCAGCTCGAAGGTCCTGACCGAGAATCCCGACCTCGCAGGATTTGGTAACCGTAACAACACCATCTTCGCGGAGGGGGCTCTTGCGAAAGGGGTCGGTATTCTCAGTGGCGCGACCGGCGTCACTGGCTACGTGGCCGTTGAGCGCGTCGGCGTGCTCTCCGCCGACCTGGCACTGAACACGCCGTTCAGGCCGCAGATTGTCCGTATCAAGGAGGGCGTGTATCCCGGCGACTTCCTCGATCTGGCGGTGGCCGACGGCAAGATCTTCACCATCAGCCGTACTGAGAAGCAGCTGCACGTCCTGGATGCCGGGCTCGGGGCGCTGGCCGTACGGCAACTCCAGGTGAACGGCAAGTCGTACACCCCACGCAAGATCAAGGTGCGAACCGACGTTTTGTTCGACAAGAACCACGACGGCTCGCTCGCTCCGGATGAAAAGTTCAACTACGCATTCATCGCCGCCGACCAGGCGGTGTTGATGGTCGACGTGACCGATCCGACAGCGCCCCAGGTAACTGGCCTGATTCCGATGCCGGGCACCGTGCGCGACATTGATGTCGACATGGATCGCCGCCGCGCCTTCGTCACGGGCAACGGCGCGCTGGTCACCAAGATCGTCAACGGCGTCGCCACCCAGGTGGATGGCTACGTGGCGATGCTCGACGTTGCCGATCCGACCAACATCACCACCATCGACATCAACCACGACGGGCTGGACGATCGCATCATCTGGCAGGAGGGTGCGCCTGGCGTCAACGGCATCAGGATCGATCCGTTCCGCGGCGTGTTGTTCGTGGCCGGCGGCACGCTCGACACCTATGCGGTGTACGACCTGTGCTGTGACCTCGGTGTCGATCTCGCCCCCAAGCCGACTGCCACCGTCACTGGCGATCGGCTGACGCTGGCCAAGCTCGAGAAGCAGGCGGTCGCCAATGGGTTGGCGACCGGTATCGGCAACGCTGCGTCGGCCTGTTCGATCCAGCCGACTGATCTCAAGCTTCTCGACCTTGGTTCGGGTTCCTGCCTCTGGACGAGCACGGATGCCTGCGGGAGCGACTACAAGCCGGGACTCGGCTCACACGACATCGCCGTGTTCGTTGCGCACGACGGTCTGCTCGTCAACGCACCAGGAGCGGACAGCGGGGGAAGCTGCGCGATCAAGGAGCTGCGGAAGGTGTTTGTTGATCCGCAGACCGGCCTTCGCAAGGACATCGACGTCGATGGGCTGAAGGTCAAGGTCGAGAACATCACGTTTGCGGCCTATCACCTGTCGGAACTGGCGGAGCGGGCGCAGTACAACGTCCAGATTCGCGATACCACCCTGCCCGGCGAGACCCTTGCCGACTTCGGCCTGGGGCGCCAGAGCCTCCTCATGAGTCATGTCCTCGGAGGGGCGTGGGTGACTGGCGTGACCGGCTACGGCAAGACGGCCTTTGCAGGTCCCGTACTCAACGACGTGATGGCGAAGCTGCGGCACTCTCGCAACCTGCCGATCATCGAAGGATTCGAACTGACGCGGCTGGCGCAGTACCAGATGGCGAAGAACCAGGTGTACATCCGTTTCCCTGGCGCTTCGTCTGAGTCGTCGTACCTGCACACACAGTACTTGGCGCAGATCGTCGCGGCTGCTTCGGCTGGCATCAAAGCCGCGCTAGGCCGACTGATTGTCGACGTCAACGGACGCGACCGGCTGTTGGCGGTCACGCTCGACGACGTCGCCATCAACTCGACCGACAGTCCGATCAAGACCTACGGCGCCAACGGGTGCCTCGCGATCGATCCGGCGGCCGGTCCGGCTGACTGGAAGGAAGTGGCGTGCTCGTCGTTCGATCACTTTGTGGCGTCTGTCGCGGCCGGCACGCGGCGCGAGTGGGGCACGCATCCCGCACTCGACGGCAGCAAGCCGAGCCTGCCCGAGCTGTTCGACCTGGATCGTGCCTCGCAGGTCATGCGCTTTTACCGTGTGGGTGCCGGCTTCGAAGTGATTCAGTCCGAAGCCGACGCCGATGCGTTCATCAAGCAGGTCGACCAGTTCATCACCTGGGCGGACGACATCGCGCGGCCGTTCTACGAGAACCGGATTCTCGCCGACCCACAGTACGTACAGCGTGTGCAGAACCGCCTCCACGCCGACGGCGGGATCACCCAGGAGATGGATCAGGCGTCGTTTGCCATCGTGCCGCGCATCTTCAACAAGGGTTTCGGACGCGCGGAGGACATTGCGCTTGACATGTTTGTCACGCGGCCAGGTGCCTCGACGCCTTCGGTTCCAGACGTCTCGGTGAAGGTGAACATCGATGCGGGCACGGAGCAGTGGAGCGAATACCGCAGACACTCGGACGGGACGCTGGTGCTCGATGCAACCACCGGTGCCGCGGCCGCCCAGTTCTCGGTCGGACCGGTCAGCCAGAGCCTGAACCCCGGCGTTCTCGGGTGGGTGGCGTTTGCGATCGACGTGCCCGCCAAGAAGCAGAAGGAGGCCGACCGCAGCAACAACGTCGGCGGCACGTTCTTCTACATGCTCGACCGCAGCCCGGCCTCTCAAACGCCGGGAACGGGTGGGCGCGTACCGTCGCCTGTCGGCGACGCCGCGTTGACTGGTGACGACACCTGCGATCCAGAGCCGGGCATCACGCTGACGCAGGGCCTGCGCCGGGCCACGACCGTGGACTTGTTGTCCAGTCCCGTGCGTCTCGACGTAGGCGACGTCGCCGGCCTGGAAGTGCAGGCCAAGAACAACGACCAGACGATTGGCAAGACGGTCACCTTGTGCAACACGCTCGACGGCACGTGTCAGTCGCTCGGCACCATTCCCGCACAGGGAACATCGGCGGTCACACGCATACCGATCCCCACGGCGGTGCCGGCGACCTACGACATCATCACCACCGCCTACTCCTCGACGACCGGCGTGCAACGGTTGTCGCCATTCCGCGTGACGATCGCGTGCACGCAGGAAGACTTCGTGCCGCTCAGTCACGACCCGAGTCTGGCCTCGGAGGTGATGCGCTCAGGCACGACGTACCGGTACTTCCAGCTGGTGAATCACAAGACCGGCAAGCCTGTCGCCAATCAGGCGATCAACGTCCTGGTGACCGGCGACCGCCACGGCACGTTCAAGGCGTTCACCAACTCGGACGGCATGGTCGGCATGTCGACGCCGGCGTTCACGGAAGGGATTGCGATCCCGTTCGACAACACCGGCGCCGAAGGCACGGCCCGCGTCACCCTGACGGTCGATCGAGGCGCCACCACTGAGTGTCTGGCGCAAACCAATTACACCATCCTCTTCAAGCCGCTGAAGACGACACATACGATGTCGCTCGGGGTCAACCTGGAAGGTGACATCTCGGTCTTTGTGAAGGGCAGCGGCACGATTGGTCCAGGCATGACCTTCAGCGTCGACCGGACTGACGACAAGGACGGCACGAAATTCGGGGCGTTCACTCTCGGCCGCAGCTTCAGTGTCGAATTTACCGGCGACATCAAGGCGCCTCTGACGCCACCTGACCACACCAAAGTCGGCTTCGGGGCGGTCATCGAGCTTCAGTCTCCTGAGGTGGGAGTCTCAGGCACTGCGAGCGTTGCCGTTTCCGACACGTTCACGTTCAGCGACCTCCAAAACCTCACCGACACGGACAAGCGTGCCATTGCCACGCTGATCGTCGACGGTCTGGCGGGTGGAGTGCCGTCGACGGTGTACCGCTTCGTTCGCTCCCGGATGTTTCACGACTACCAGGAAGTGCTGCCCCGAAGGGCGACCTTCGGCGTCAGCGGCACGCTCGCCATCTCCGGAGCCGAGAAGGCCTTCTTCAGAGTCGGTTTCCAGAAGAACCAGGACATACCTGATGGCACGGGCACTTCAGTCGTCGGCGGCGAACTGCTGGATGACCTGAGCGGCAGCTTCGGCGTGAACCCGAGCGTGAGCGTCGACTTGAACGCGAGGACGCTCACAGCGGGCCTCGCCGCCAATGGTTCGCTCACGGCCCGTGCGGGCGTCGGCCTTGCCGCCAACAAGGCGAAGGAGCTCATCACCGGGGACGGCGCGGCGCAGAAGAAGAGCTACCTCGATACGTTCGTCGACGGGCTGTTCGGTTCGACAGCCGTCGCGCCGGGCTTGGGCCTGAACGGGGCGCTGAACGTGTCGGTCGGCGCGGGGTTCACATTCCCGAACAAACTCGGAAGCTTGCTGTTTGGCACGCCGCTGCCGACCGACACAGACAGCCTGCTGGCGACTTCTGCGTTCTTCAACTTCTCGGAGGCCGGGGCCTACGGCTACCGTGCCATCGACGCGCAGCACAACGCGGGCGCAGGGTCGAAGTACACCTACTCGTTCACGGCAAGCGGCAAGGATTTCTACAAGCGGTATGTCTCCCGCAGTCCGTTCGCGCAGACGCTGCTGCTTGGCAATCAGCGCTTCTCCATTCCCGGCGTCAGCCAGCCATCAGGGCCTGTGGCCGTCGGCACGACAGCGGCGGTCGAAGCGGGTGGGGCATTTCTGGCTGCCTCGGACGTGACCTCCAAGTATTCGAAGACGGTCGAGTATGGCAACGGTATCGACTTCGCCTTTGGCGCCGAAGAGGAACTGTTCAAGGTGGGCGGTGGCATCTTCCTCAACGTCAAGACCAACCAGAGCGCGTCCTATCCGGTCGAGCAGGGCGTCTATCGCTACAACCGCTACTGGCCTACCGAGAAGTACCCCTTGGGGCTGGTCGAAGTAAACAGTTGGCAGAACATCAAGAATCTCGCGAAGAACTACACCGACCCCATCGTCTTGAGGTACGTGACGAAGGGAAACATCACGCCGGTCCCCGGTGGCAACAACGTCGACGTCCCAGGGGTTGCCGGCCTCCTGGTGGCCAATGCCGACGATGCCACCTCGGTGCAAGGCGCCACCGCGGTGCCATTCGTCGCGCTCGATGGGCCAACGGCGCCGACGCGTCGTGACGCCATGGGCGTTGAGGCCAGCGCCGGTCAGCCGCACTTCGGCGTCAACGGGTTTGTCGAGTTCAACGCGCTGCAGCCGAACCTCACCGCGCCAGCGCACCTGACGCTCCACTACACGGACGACCAGGTCACGCCGGCCGAAGAGGCCACACTTGGTCTCTACCGCTGGGTGGCCTCTGGCGCCGACGGTTCGTGGGTGCTCGTGCCGAGCACGATCGACCGTGTGGCGAACACGGTTGAAGCAGACGTGACTGTGCTCGGCTCGTTCACGCTGGCACCCAGACTGCCGTCGGGGGGTATCAATTGGACGGTACTCAGCGCCAACCGCGCGGGCGACCCGAACAGCCCGACGACAACGGTGGTGTTCAAGAGCGCACCCATCCTGAACAACGACGGCACCGTCGTTCCTGCCGGCACGATCGTGCACGTGCGCAGTCTCGATTCGCAGTCGGCATTCAGCGACGAACCGCGGGAGCTCGGAGTCATCCAGACACCTGACGCCGACCCGCTCACCGACGGCGCACAGCTCGTGACCGACGCGAACGGTCAGGCGGTGGTGCAGGTGCAGATCGTTGGCGTCCCGGTGTCCAGCGTGAACCTGGAATCGTTCACCGAGGTTGGCGTGGCATCGAGCAACCAGACCGTGGTGGTGCCGTGATGTCGACGCTTCGCACGTCGTCGCTCGTGGCGCTGGCCCTGACGGCCTCGCTTGCCCGGCTCGGGGCCGAAGAGCCGGCGGTGGTCGTGCGCGCGGCACTTGGCGGGCGCACCGTTTCTGTCACCGTCGACGAGCTGAAGCTCGAAGTCGCGATGATGCGCCGCAACAACAGCGGCGCGCCGCTGGTGTTTGCCGATGCTGCTGCGCTGGAGCCCGTGGCGCGCACCGTGCTGCGTCGCAAGCTCCTGGCCGTCGAGGCCGCGCGACGGCACCTCGACAGCGAGACGACCGTTGTCAATCTCGTGACCCGCTCGACCGACGCGGTGCTCGCCGAGGTGATCTCCTCTCGCGAAGCGGAGGCCGTGGACTCGGGAGACGCCGCCGCTCGCGCGTTCTACGACGCGCACGCGGACCTGTTCCGCTCCGCGCCTCGACGCAAGGTCCGCCACATCGTCGTTCCGACAGAAGCCGACGCCAGAGCGGCGCGCGCAGCGATTGCCGCCGGCGCCACGTTCGAAGCGGTCGCGCGATCGCGAAACACCGATCGGACCAGCGCCGTGGGCGGTGATCTTGGTTGGATCGCACGAGGGTCGATGGTCAGGCCCTTCGACGAAGCGGTGTTCGCCCTGGAACGCGGCAAGGTCGGTGGGCCCGTTCAGACGTCAATGGGCTGGCATTTGGTGCTGGTCGAAGACGTCGATCCAGGAAATCTGCCGCCGCTGGCGTTGGTTCGCGATCGTGTGATCGAGACCATGCGTCAGCAAGCCATCGACGGACTGGCTCTCCGCCTGATGGCGACGGCAAAGCCGGTCATCGATCGAGCGGCGCTTGAGGAGCTGGTGAAGTGAGGCTCCGCCTGCGCGCGCTCGTCGTGACGCTGATCGGCGCGCTCGCGCTCGCCGCGCCATCGGTGTCGGCGCAGGAGCGCCTCCTCGGCCGCGAAGAGATTCTGCTGTACGGCATCGGCCTGAAGGTGGAACCGGCACAACAGACCGTCCCCAAAGACTTTGCGACCATTGTCTCGACGTTCCTGCAAACGCCGACGTTGCCGCCGGATACGCCCGCCTTCGCGCCAGACGCCGAAGTGCGCGCGACGCTGCGTGGCCCCAGCTTCCCGACACCGATCGAGCTGGTCGCTCAACCGAACTCACCGTTCAACATCCCGACGCTGACGGTGCCGGGCCTGCACACGCTTGAAAACATTCGCCTGATGAGCGGCGGGCAGGTCTTGCTCTACGGGAGTCCGGAAGTCGCCAAGATCGACGTCATCGAGAAGCTGCTCGTCACCACGGTGACGACGCGCGCACTGACGGCTGACGAGATCCGTGAAAAGGGCATCGTCTACGACAAGTCGAACTTCCAGGCCTACAACTTCACGGCGGCCTTTGCGATTGACAGCGGTGCAGCGATCAACATTTCGTTTCCGGTGCTGTTGCCGACGATCCCCGGTCTCCAGGATGTGAATCCGTCGGCGGTCGACCTCAAGACCATCGACGCGCCGCAACTGCAAAGCCTGAAGACGCTGATCCCGGACACACTGCAGATCCAGGCGCGCATTCCCAACCTGAGCGTCGTCGGCTTCTCGCTGACGCTCGATCAGTCAACCGCGTCGCAGGACTTCTACGTCCCGCCGATCCCAGGCGTCATCGTCATTCCCGGCGACATCGGCTTCCTGAACCAGTACTTCAGCGTGATGCTGATGGTGGCCAACGTCGCACCGACGGGTTCGAACCTGGTCGTCAGTAACCTCATGGCGAGCATCGTGCTCCCGCCCGGCAAAGACAACGTCGTTGGCTCGCTCGACGATCCGCTGGCGATGGCCAAGCGCGCCAACGGTGAGTTCCCGCGCGTCGCGCCGGTGACGCAGCCCGGTCCCGACGGCAACCTGGGCACGGGCGACGACATCACGACGCTCGGCCCGGGACAGACCGGCAATGCCGAGTACCTCGTCGAAGGCCGCCGCGAGGGGCTGCACGTCGTCGAGATGGAACTGCTTGGCACCTTGAACGGGTTGCCGATTGGTCCGGTGCCGATTCGCGGCCGTGCCGCCGGCGCGGTGCTAGTGCGCAATCCGACCTTCACGCTGACCTTCACGCACCCGGAGGTGGTGAACGCGCGTGAACCGTACACGCTCGACATCACGGTGACCAACACCTCGGAGTCGCTGGCCAACTTCGTCAGCGTCAACCTGTTCCCGGGCAACATCAGCGGCGCGACGCTCGACGACGACGCGGTGAAGAACATCGATGCGATTGACCCGGGCGATTCGAAGACGGTCACGTTCAAGCTGATTTCGCTGCGGACCGGCAAGGTGACCGCGGCCACACTCGATTCTGAGGACAGCGTGCAGGGCCGATTCGTCCTGAAGAGCGCCGTCGGCGAACTCGGCGTGCCACTGTCGCCGGACAGTTTCGTGCTGCCGACCGAGGCCTCGTTCCTCGACGCCGAGCTTCGTCAGGCCGCGGTCGACCTGATGGCGCGTGCGTGGGCCGTGGCGACGGCGCCACCAGCGGCGCTGCCCAAAGATCTGTCGCGCTTCTCCAAGCAGGTCGTGATCGACCGCGGTGTGCAGACGGCAGAAGCCGGCCTGCGCGTGTCGTTTGGCGAACCGATGGCGCGCGCGGCCGCCTCGCTCCTGTTTGATTTCCTCGGTACCGAATACTCGCAGCTCGCGAAGAAGGTGCCGCAGAACGACACCACCGGACTGCTCGCGTTGCTGCAGCGCGATGTGAAGGGCTTCGACCTGGTCCGCCGCAAGTCGGTGCGCGGCGATCAACTGGCCAGCGCCGTGGCGAAGATCCTGACCCCGGGCGTGTTGGCTGGCGCGACTGCCTTCCATCGATCGCTTGCCGAACAGATGACGTCGAAGACCCCCCACGTGTCGGTGCTGATCACCGGCAACAATGGGCCCCTCGCCTTCAACGCGAGCCTCGTGGACGGCAGCGGCCATCGCCTCGGCACGGTCGACGGCATGAAGGTCGTCAAAGACATTCCGTTTGGCGACGTGCTTGATTTCAACAGTGGTGACCAGCTGATGGCGCGGCTGCTTGTGATCTCGGTGCCGACGCCGGACACCTACACGCTGGTGTTGACGCCGCGTGAAGGCTCGAGTCCACTGGCCACCTACAACCTGAGCGTGGTGCTGCCCGGCACGGACAACACGTTGCGCTTCGCGTCGCTGACGGGCCTGAGCCTGGCGAGCGGCGTGGCGCTGACCAACGGGGGCACGGCGCCTGATTCGCTCTACGCATTGCGACGCGAGCCAACCGGTGGCACAACGGAGACCGCCACCTTCGGGCTCGTCAACGACCCAGCGCCCTCTATCCTCGGTGTGCGCCAGGTCGCGAACGTCGACATGGTCGGCTGTCCGCTCGATCCGCAGCGCCAGTATCCGGCCGGTCGCGTGATCGCGGTGCTGTTCAGCGAGGAAGTGACTCCCCAGAGCGTGCAGGACAAGGCGCCGCCTGGCGAAATTACCACCTTCAAGCCGGAGAACAACCGTGCCGTCGGCGTCGCGCTGCAACCCGGCGGACGTATCGTCTACGTCGCGCTGCGATCGCCCATCGGTCCCTTCGAGCCGCGCACGCTCACGGTGGACGGCGCGCAGGATCTGAACGGCAACACGATTCCGACCCAGACACTGCCCATCGAGACGGTGGTCGGCACAGACGCTGGTCTGGTTTACGGTCAGGTGCTGCAGGCCGACGGCACTCCCAACGCCTTCTCCACGGTTCGGATGTTCTACGAATTCAACTGCGGTGACAGCGGCGAACTGGTCGGCATCGCTGAACAGACCACTGATGCCGACGGCCGCTACCAGTTCGACTACGTCCTGCGCGCGCCGGGCATGAACATCAAGCTGGTTGCGCTCGACAGCGAACGCGACGACCTGCGCACCATCCGCTTCGGGCTGGCGCGCAACAGCCAGCGGCTGAACGTCAACGTGGTGTTCCTCGGTCGCGGGTCAGTGACCGGTCGGACGCTGGCCGAAGACGGACGGACGCCGCTGGCCGGTACCGTGTTGCGTGCGACGAGCCTCACTGATCAGAGCCAGTACGGCAGCACTACCGGCGCCGACGGACGCTACAGCTTCGCCGGAGTGCCGGTCGGCAACCTGCTCATCGAGGCTGTCAACACCGCCCGCCCGGCGTCGATCTTCGTCAGCGAGAACATCCCGTTTGCGGGCGCGACCGTCGAGCGCGATCTCGTGCTCCTCGACGCCGCGACGACCGCGCCGATCAAGAAGGCCACGGTCACCGGACGGGTCGTGCGCGCCGATGGCGCGACGGCAGTCGCCGGCATTCCGGTGATTGCCTACTACAAGACACGTTCGCAGGTTGGCGTGCCGTGTCCGCCGCCTCCGGGTGGCACGAGCGAACCGTCCGAGTGCGCGCTGGCCGTCGCCAACAGCAACGATCAGGGGCTCTTCGAACTGCCGGACCTGCCGGCTGGCGAGATTCGCGTCAACACGTTCGATCAGGTCACGCTGCAGGAGGGCAACGTCCGAGTGACGCTTGCCGAGAACGAAACGGAAAACGTCACGATCCTGCTTGGTGGCGGGTTCGGCATCGTGCACGGTGTCGTGCTCGATGCCTCGCATCAGCCAGTGCCTGACGCCGTCATCGGCGGTGGTGGCAGCCTCGTCAACGCCGCCGCAGATGGCTCGTTCACGCTCACTGACATCCCAGTCGGCCGCACCAGGCTTGTCGCCGTCAGCAACACGCTGCAGTCACAAGGCGAGACGCAGGTCGACATCGTCCAGAACGGCGAGAGCGTCAACGCCACCATCGTGCTCGATCCGGTCGGTTCGGTGGCCGGTGTCGTCCGCGACCACGACGGCGTCGCGCAGCCCGGCATCAAGGTGTGGGTGTTCCAGGATTGCTACGACGAGTTCCTGCAGCCGAGCATTTGCATCAAGGGCGAGGCCACGACCAACGCCCAGGGCTTCTATCGCATCGACAAGCTCGGCATCGCCACCTACCGGATCTCGGCGTTCCGCTCGGATCTGAAAGACGGCAACGTCTTTCCGATCGCGATTCGCTACGAGCGTCAGGTGCTGGTCG
Source organism: Vicinamibacterales bacterium (assembly GCA_040081555.1). Lineage (GTDB taxonomy): Bacteria > Acidobacteriota > Vicinamibacteria > Vicinamibacterales > CAVVIG01 > CADEEX01. Next base: position 3,232 of record JBEBGG010000067.1, on the reverse strand, counting down.
CCGACATCACCTTCCGCGGTAGCTTCGGCACGGTGAAGGGGCGCGTGCTCCGCGCCGAAAACTGCAACTCACCACCCTGCAGCGGCGACACGCCGCTCGCCGCCAAGGTGTCGATCTCCGGCGATCGCCTGGTCGTCGCTGGCGGCAAGGTCGGCGTGAAGTTCGAGTACGTCCAGAACTTCAAGGTCGTGGATAACAACATCACGAACGGCGAGTACGAATTCAAGGATCAGGTCTTCACTGGCCCGTTCACCGTGCGCGCGGCTGGCCAGTTCAGTCCCGAACCTGTGGCGGCCGAAGGTGTCATGCCGGGTCCGGGTCAGACGGTCACCATTGACCTTCGCCTGCAGCCAACGAGCCGCATCACCGGCACCGTACTCGAGCCCGATGGGTTCACACCAGTGACCGGTCGGCAGGTCACACTCAAGTTCAAGTCGAATGCGGTGGTCGTTTTCTGCCATGAGGATGCGCAGACCGGCGACAGCGAGTGCACGTCGATTCCGCAAGGCATTCAGGAAGCCTTTGCGGTCACCAACGCCGCCGACGGCACCTACAGCTTCCCGCTGGTGAATGCGGGCCCGTTCACCATCACGGCGGTCGACAACTCGACCGGCAACGGCAAGATTGCCGAGATCAAGGGCTCGGTCCGCGCCGGCGACGAAGTCGACGCGCCGATTCGTCTCCTTGGGCGCGCCAACGTGACCGTCCGCGTCATCCGCAGCAATGGCATCACTCCTGTCGGTGGCGCCACGATCGAACTGCAGGGACTCGATTATCCGAAGGACCACCGCCAGGGTGTCGCGGCCCCCGACGGCACGATTGTCTTTGGCGGCGGCGATGCGCTCTCCGAAGGGCAGTTTGTCGTCACGGCCATGGACCAGAACGGTTTCGCCGGGCGCAAGTCCGGACGCGTCGTTGTGGACGGCGGTCACGTCACGGTCGATGTCTTCCTCTTCGACGCCACGGGCAGCGTCACCGGACAGGTGCTGCGTGAAGACTCGACGACGCTGCTGGTGCCGGTGCCCAACGCCGAAGTCATTCTCTCGAACAACTCCGGACCGCTCGCCTACGCGGTGACCGATGCGCAGGGCCACTACGAAGTCCCGCTGATTCCGGTCGGCTCGATCACCGCGGAAGGGTTCGATCCGGTCACCGCCGGTCGCGGCACCGCGAGCGTCGTGGTGCTTGGCGGTACGCAGCCGACCTCGCTGTCACTGACGCTCGAGGCGCTTGGTTCCATCCGCGGCACGGTTGTCGAGGCCGGCGCGCTGACGCCGCTCAAGGGCTGGACCGTGCAGCTCTATGAGTCGACCTTTAGCGGTCGTGGGTTGCCGCCCCAGATTGCCCAGACCGGTGTCGATGGCAGCTTCTCGTTCCCCGGGGCACCGGTGGGCAACTTCCTGCTCCAGGCCTACAAGCGCGGCATCGTCGGCCAGGGATCGGTCAACGGTCAGGTGACACGCGGCGGCCAGCTCGTCGACGTGCCAGTGGTCGTCAACGTCGTGCGCCGCGTTGCCGGCACCGTGACCGGCACCGTCGTGCTGCCAGGCGGCGCTCCGGCGCCGAATGCGCAGGTGGAGGTGTGCGCGAGCGATGGCTGCCGCGCCGCGCTCGGTGGTGCCGACGGACGCTTCTCGGTTGGCGACATTCCGCTCGGCCGATTCACGGTGCGCGCCAGCGCGCAGGTGACTGGAAACCCGAGCGTCGGCACGGCCGGCGGATCGCTGCTGTTCGAGAACGACATCGCTGATGTCACCGCGACGCTGCTCGGTCTGAGCGTGATTGAAGGCACGGTGTACGAGCGTCAGAACAACACCTTGCTCCCCGCCGCCAACGCAAGCGTGCGGCTCTATGGCCAGCCGGGCAGTGGTTGCAGTGGCGCCTGTCAGCAGAGCACGGACGCGCTGGGCAAGTTCAGGTTCAGCAACGTGCCGGCGCAGACCTTCACCGTCGTGGCCTCGAGCCTCAATGGACAACAGGGCTCGATCGGCGACGTGCTGATCCCGGGCACCACTAAGTCCGGTCTCGAAGTGATTCTGGCGCCTGCGGTCACGATGACCGGCCGGGTGCTGCTCGCCAACGGCAACCCGGCAGGCGGCGTGGTCGCCGACCTGACGCTGAACGGCGGACATCTGTTTGCCGAGACCGGCGCGGACGGGCAGTTCTCGTACGAAGCGATCGGCGCCGGCAGCTACTCGCTGTTCCTGCAGGACCCGGTGGGCGGCGGCATTGCCCGCAAGAGCGGCGCGGTGGTGCTGACCGGGCCGCTGGCGCTTGGCGACGTCACGCTCGATGAAGCGCCGCCGGCAGTGGTGGAGAGCACGCCCGCCAACGGCGACGTCAACGTCTCGCGCACGACCGAGATTCACGTCCGCTTCTCTGAGTCGCTAAACGCCGGGAGCGTCAATGCGACGTCGGTCACGCTGCTGGGCCCCGCCGGGCTAGTGGCCGGCTTGATCGACACGCTGACCGACGACACCGAGGTGCGCTTCCGCCTGCTGCCTGGAAGCCAGCTCACTGACCAGACGCGTTACACGCTGCGCGTGAGCGGCGTGAAGGATCGCGCCGGCCGCGCGATGACCGCCGACTACATCGCGGCGTTCACCACGGTGGACGTCACGCCGCCGTCGATTCTCGAGACGACGCCGACTCTCACCGCGACCGGCGTGTCGGTTGATACGGTGGTGCGCGTCAAGTTCAACGAGATCATCGACCCGTCGAAGTTCACCGGCGCGCCTATCACGCTGTCGGGGCCGCAGGGGGCGGTCGCCGGGCGCACCGACTACTTGTTCAGCAACACCGTGATCGTCTTCACGCCGAACCTGCCGCTGGTCGAAGACGCGTCCTATACCGTGGCCGTGCAGGCGGCCACCGACCTGACCGACCACCGGCAGGCGAGTGGACTCAACTTCGGCTTCCACACCACCGACCGCACGCCGCCCGCTGTGACCTCGCTCGTCATCAGCGGCACCGGCTCGTTGATCCAGGGCACCGTGGGCCACGCCGCGGCGACGGTGTCGACGACCGACGTCTCGGTGGTCGACTTCTTCATCAACGACACCTTTGCCTTTGCCGACCGCACGGCGCCCTTCGCGATGGACTTCCAGGTGAACGGCGCGCCCGGGTCGCAGCTCAAAATCTCGGCCGTGGCGACCGACACGTCCGGCAATCGCGGCCCGGTGCCGGTCGACGCCTTTGCTGCCATCCTCGACGATCAGCCGCCGACCGGGGC
>JBEBGG010000066.1:0-19011 GCA_040081555.1 Vicinamibacterales bacterium | reverse complement strand
GAGTTCGTTCGCCACAAGATTCTCGATGCCGTTGGCGACCTCGCCCTGGTAGGGCATCCGGTGATTGGTCATCTCGTTGCCCACCGTGCCGGGCATGCTCTGCACACCGAATTTGCCGCGATGATTCTCGAGTCGAAGGATTCATGGCAACTGGTGGACGGGGAGAATGAGGCCAGGGTTCCAGCCTTCGGTGCGACCGCCCCAGCGACGACCTACGCCAGTTAGTTCGTTCTACTCTCGCCCTTAGACCACCCATAACGTATGCCGGGTCGTTTCCGACCCGCAGCGCTCGAACCAGTCAACCCCTTCGTTGACCATGTCCAACTTCAACTGATAGTGCCCTGGTCTGTCGACCGCGGGTAGCGTGAGCGTGATGTCAGCCTCGTCCCCAGGACCGAGATGTGCTGGCAGATCCGCCCGAGCAAAATCGAGGTTGATCAACGCGCCGTCTGAGGCGCAGAGCTGCGCGCCGAGCCTGACGATTCGGCGTCCATGTGTGGCCGTTGCGGGAAACGGGCGAGTCGAGAGGTTTCTGACGCGCGTCTTCACACGGACTGAACGCCGGCGTGGCGCAATGATCGGCAGTCCGCGAAGCATCGTACGGACATCAATCTTGGCGCGTGGCGTTGCTCCGGGAATGGCGTTGCCGAGGTTGTTCTGGTCCCAAACCTCAGTGCGAATCGCTTCAAACTCAGCGGAACCAAGTGCGAAGCGCCGCGAGTAGGCGCTCTCCGGGTGGTCCGTGATCTCCCAGCACAGCCGATCCACGCCAAACTCCGTCGCCAGCTCACGCGCGCGGTTCATCTCCTCGTCGCTATCGTTCCACGTGAAGAGGATGTAACGCCAATTGAGAAACGGCAGATCGCGCCCGGCCTTGCGCTTTTCATCGGCCATCGCGCGCAGGTTCCTGAACGCGATCTCGAGCCTGCCACGCCGTCGGTACTTCTCGTAGCTCTCTTGAGAAGCGCCGTCAATCGAGAAGGTCACTTCATCGATTCCGGATCGCGCCAGTCGTCGGGCCTGTTCCTCCGACAGTGCCAGGCCGTTCGTACTGGTGTAGAGGTAGATGTGCGGGTGATGTGTCTTGATGTACTCGCACATTTCGACTGCGCGCTTGTGTAGGAACGCTTCGCCGTAGTTGAAGAAGTCGATTCGTCCCAGTGTCGGTCCGACCTCGTCAATGACCTTCTTGAACAGCTCGAAGTCGAGCATGCCGGCCTGGCGCGTGCGGGTGATTCCGGTTTCCGGGGCGCAGCACGCCTCCGCGCACGAGATGTTGCACGCAGCGGTGCACTCGATGAACATCCGTCCTGGCAACGACCCAGCTTGAAGCGGACGCACAGGCGGCTGCTCGTCGCGCTTAAGCGGCAGCTTCAGCGCGCAGTCGCCGCAGAACTTCGAGCCGCCGGCGATGAGATCGGAGCGGAGCTCGGTGATTATCGAACCTGTCCAGACGTCATGTATCGTGGAGGTTCGGGCATCGCCGAGGACCCGTCGGCCGTAAGGATCGGCGCAGCCGCAAACCAGGCGCCCGTCGCACAGCATGACGAGGATGTCCCACGGCCACGAGCAGCGGAATCTGGTCGAAAGATAGTTGAGCGACACGTTATTTCGTCGACAGCTTCTTCAAATAGGTTTCTAGCCTGTCGTTCTCGTACTTGACCGTGTTGAGGAAGAGGCTTTCAGCGAGGTAGGCGCGGCGGTCCTCGTCGGACATTTGGTCGACAAGGTGCTGGATCTCTCGCACCATATCTTCGAACGAACGCTCGAGTTCCCGGCGAGCCGTGACTTCGTGGTAGAGCACCTCCATCACCGACAGTAGGTCGCCGTCGAGCAGGATATCGGCGCCGGTGGTGGTCTTGATGGTCCGCATGACTAGCCCCCGAAACTCTTGATGGCAGACGGTTCGTCGGCGTGGATCTGAATGAAGTGCTGCGCGCCGGTCATGGCGAGCATCGTCTCGACCCGCTTCTGGACGCCAGCCAGCTTCAGCTGTCCGCCGGCGGTGCTGACCTGCCGGTAGAGATCCATTAGACAGCCGATGGTTGCGCTGTCGACGTAGGTGACCTGCGACAGGTCCACGAGTACCTTCGGTTGAGGCCCCGCCACCAGTGGCGCCACCGCGGTGGAGAAGTCGCCCAGCATTGGATACATCACCCGCGCTTCGGCTATGCGCACGATCGCGATCGCCCCGCGTCTTTCGGTCGTCAAATTCATCGGTAGGCTCCCGTGCGCGTGCGGCCGTCTGACGAAGATCCCCCCGCGCGGCAGTCGTCGGCGCAGAGCCTGCGTACTTGTCTCGCCAGCTCTGTGCGGCCGCGATTGAGGCGAGACTTTACGGTGCCTTCCGCCAATCCCAGGCGGTCAGCGATTTCCTGATACGACAGTTCCTGTAGGTCGCGAAGCACAACCGCCGTCCGTAGCGTTGCCGGTATCGCGGCCAGGGCCTCACGCAACAGACTCACGCGGTCGTGCTGCTCGAGCGTGGCCATCGGTCCTGGCTCACGCGAGGCTGGCGTCAACTCGCTTGCGTCAACATCGCGAGCGATCGTCTCGCGTTCTTTTCGGACACTGCGGTAGTGATCAATGCATAGGTTGCGGCTGACGCTAATCAGCCACGTCTGGAAGTTCGCGCGGCGGTCGAAGGTGCCGAGCGACTTGAAAATTTTCAGAAAGATGTCCTGTGTAAGGTCTTCGGCGGCGTCGTGCTTGCCGACGAACTTGTACGCGAGATTGAACACCTTGCGACGATACTGACGGACGATCGCTTCCCACGCCGCCTGATCGCCCCCGAGGCATTGCTGGATGATGCGTTCGAGCGTTGCTGGTGAGGATTGTTCGACAGGCATGACCCGCAGCGGGCATACAGAAAACCAATGGATGATAGCATTCTCCGCAATGACGACGACCGGATTTTCCCATGACCACACCGGGCTGCTCTGCGACGGTGTGTCAGTGGCCGCCATCGCCGAAGCAGTCGGCACGCCTGTGTATGTCAACAGCGCACCGCATCTGCGCGAGCGCTTTCTTGCGCTCGACCGCGCTTTTGGTGGGTACCCACACGCGCTGCACTATGCTCTCAAGGCGAACTCTTTGTTCGGCATCGTTGGTCTGATCCGGACGCTTGGTGGCGCCGCTGACGCCAATTCCATTTGGGAAATCGAGGTCGCCCGGCGCGCCGGGTTTGCGCCCAACGAGATCGTGTTTACTGGCGTCGGCAAGTCTGGTGACGAGCTCGAACAAGCCGTGCCGATGGGGCTCAAAGCGATCAACGTTGAGTCCGCTGGCGAGCTGGCCCGCATCGAGGCGATTGCCGCGCGTTTGTGCGTGAGAGCTCGCGTGGCCGTCCGCGTCAATCCGGACATTGACGCGAAGAGCCATCCGCACATTTCCACCGGGCTCAAGATCAACAAGTTCGGTGTGCCGCTGGATGAGGCGCGCGGCCTCTTCGCGACGCTGCGGGACCGCCCGCACTTGCAGCTGGTGGCTGTACACGTGCACATCGGTTCACAGATCACCAGCCTCGATCCGCTACGCAACGCAGCCCGCTTCATTGCCCGCATGAGTGCGCAGTTGAAGGAGGCAGGTGTGTCGCTCGAGTATCTCGACATCGGAGGAGGGCTCGGCATTTCCTACGATGGCGCCACGGTCGTGTCGCCATCGGACTACGTGGGAGCCCTCCTCGAAGAGGTGCGCTCCACAGGGCTGCCCATTGTCATCGAGCCGGGCCGGTCGATCGTCGGTCCTGCGGCGAGTCTTGTGGCGCGGGTGATTGACATCAAGCCCAGAAATGCCCTGAGCGAATTCGTCGTCATTGACGCCGGCATGACTGAGTTGATGCGCCCGGCACTCTACGGCGCGTTCCATCGCATCGAGGTCGTGCGTCCCCACGGCGGTACCGCGAAGCACTACGAGATCGTCGGGCCGGTTTGTGAGAGCAGCGACGTAGTCGGTCGCGACCGTCTCCTGCCGCCGCTCGCCGTGGGCGATCTGGTCGCGATTCGCGACGCGGGCGCCTACGGCTCGGCGATGGCCTCGAACTACAACCGCCGTCCGCTGCCGCCGGAGGTGATGGTGGAGACCGACGGGTGGCGGATAGTCCGCCGCCGCCAGACCGTCGACGACATGCTGGCGCTCGAGTTGTGACCATGACGGGATACTTGATTGCGTTTGAGGGGCTCGATCAAAGCGGGAAGCAGACGCAGGCTGAACGACTGACCGCGTACCTGCGGGCGCTGGGTCGCGACGTGCGCACGACCTCGTTTCCTGAATACGAGACCACGATTGGCCAGGAAATCGGGCGTGCTCTCGCGGGTGAACGGCCCTACGGCCCGGATGTCATGCAGTTGCTGTACGTCGCCAATCGCTACGAGCGAAAGAACGATCTTGAGGAGTGGATCGGCACCGGTGCCATCATCGTCAGCGATCGCTACACGGCGTCGAGCATCGCCTACGGGGAGGCTCTCGGTCTGGACCCTGTCTGGCTGACGGACATGCAGCGGTATCTGCCTCCGGCTGACGTCACGATTCTTCTCGATATCGCCCCGGAGACAGCTGTGGCGCGCAAGATCACCGATCGCGACCGCTATGAGCGGGACATCGAGATGCAGGCGCGCGTTCGCCAGAGTTATCACCGCCAGGCAAAGGCGGCAGGCTGGGTGATGCTGAATGGCGAGCGCGATAAATCGGTGGTGGCCGCAGATGTTGTCAACGCGATTTCGTCGCGGCTCGGGCTGCGGTAAGCGCATACACGACGGTCACGTCGGCCTCCAACAACGCCGCGGCGCACGCATTCAACGTTGCCCCAGTCGTTGTCACGTCGTCGACGAGCACCACGGATCGGCCGCGCACACGCGCGGCATGTCTGGTGACCGCAAAGGCGTCTCTCACGTTCTCCAGCCGCTCCTCCGCATTGAGGTCAGTCTGTCTCGCCGTGCGACGAAGGCGGCGCAGCGCGCGCGTCACTGGCAGCCCGATTGCCCGTGCCAGGTCCTCTGCCTGATTGAAGCCGCGCTCTCGTTGCTTGGACGGATGCAGAGGGACGGGGACGGCGATGTCCGCGAGCTCGAGGAGGTCGGCGTGGCCTTGACGAAGCCGCCGGCCAATCGGGCCTGCGACGGACCGCCGGCCACCATACTTGAGCGCGTGCACAATCTGGCGTAGCGCGCCGTCATAAAGGCCGAGGGATCGGGCGCGTTCAATGGCGGGAGGATGTTGACGGCAGCGGGGACATCGTGCCGACGCCATGGGTGCGTCACGCAGCGCGTCACCACAGCAGTCACAAAACGGCGGTGTGACCGGCACGACCGACATCCAGCAGTGCTCGCACACCGCGCCACGGGTCGGCTGTGCCAGCGGCGCGGCGCAGGCCGCACACTCGGGCGAAAACAGGACCGACAGCGCCGCGTCCACCAATAGGCGCATACGCGCGGTCAGCGCCCGCCCTCAATTAGGCGACGTCGACGCTCACCGGTTCGGCGTTGGCCCAGAGTCGTTCGAGGTCGTAGAAAGTGCGGGTCTCCTTGCCGAAGATGTGCACGATGAAGTCGAAGTAGTCGAGCAGAATCCATTCGGACTTGTCGTAGCCCTCCACGTGCGCTGGCTTGGCGCCGTCGGCGTCGAGCGCGTCGCGAATGCCGTCGGCAATGGCGCGAATCTGTCGTGAGTTGCCCCCTGAACAGATTAGAAAGTAGTCAGTGAAGCCGCCGGCCTTTCGCAGATCGAGCAGGGTGAGTTCGTTTGCCTGCTTATCTGACGCCGCGCGAATGGCAAGTGACACCTGTTTGGGAAGACGCGTTTTACGTCGTGTTTCAGCCTTGGCCATGCAACCTGCCTGCCGCCGGGATCAATGAGAGTCGCCGCTTCGCCGGTCCGAAACAGAGGCCGTGTAAAGTCCATGCCGTTCAATATGTTGCGCCACAGACGCCGGCACCAAGCCGTCGATTGATTGCCCGGCCGCGACGCGTAGGCGTATGGCAGTGGCGGACACATCGGTCGTCGCGGCGTCGATCAGAACGATCATCGTCTGACCGCCGGGTACGTGATCCGGAGTCCGCATTCGTGAGGCCAGGTCGGGCAAAGCGCCAGCGAGCGTTGCCACCGAGAAGCCAGGTCTGCCGACGACCCCGAAGTTCGCCTTGTCGAGGAGCGCAGGGTAGTCCTTCCACGACGCAATGTCCCGGAAGGCGTCGACGCCAATCAGGAAGTACAACTCGCTCGCCGCGTAACCCTGCACGTGCAGCCGATCAAGTGTCGCCGAGGTGAATGACCGGGCTGGGTCAAGCAGCTCCATGTCGGACGCGGTCCAGCCGTGGCGATCGGCGATGGCGAGCGAGACCATCGCAAATCGGTGGAACGGCGACGCCGACGGACTGGGGCGGTGTGGGGGGACGTTCGCTGGCATCATCACCAGCGACGACAGGTGTAGCGCGCGCACGCCGGCAGACGCCACGTCGATATGACCGAGATGAACCGGATCGAACGTGCCACCGAGAATCCCGACACGCCGCGTCATCGAGGTGAGGGCGAGCCTGGGCGAGGCAGGGCCGGCTCTACGTCGGCGACGTCGGCCGCCTGCGCTTTGGCATCCGCCAGGAGGCGCCAGGTCGCTTCGAGCAGTGCCGGCAGGCCGGCGCCTGATACACCTGAAATCCGGAAGAACGGAAGGCCCAGTGACGTGGCCCGTTCTTCGAGCCGCAGCGCGCGATCTTCGTCGTCGAGCGCGTCGATCTTGTTGGCGGCGACCAGCTGCGGCTTTGCGGCCAGAGTGGGCTGGAACTGCTCCAGCTCGAGGCGGACGATATCAAGATCGCTGACCGGATCGCGTCCCGTCACACTGGAGACGTCGACCAAGTGCACGAGCACTTTGGTTCTTTCTAGATGCCGTAGGAATTGATCACCGAGCCCGAGGCCGCGATGTGCGCCTTCAATGAGGCCCGGAACGTCGGCGGCGACGAAGCTTCGATCGTCGCTGAGCTTCACGACGCCGAGATTGGGCGTCAGCGTGGTAAACGGGTAGTCGGCAATCTTCGGCCGCGCCGCGGAAATGCGGGAGATCAATGTCGACTTTCCGGCGTTTGGAAATCCGACCAGGCCAACATCCGCGAGGAGTTTCAGCTCGAGACGGAGATGCTTCTCTTCGCCAGGTTCGCCCGGCTGTACCTTGCGCGGCGCGCGGTTCGTTGAACTCACAAAGCGCGCGTTGCCCATGCCGCCGCGCCCGCCCTTGGCGACGAGCGCACGGTCGCCGACCTTCGCGAGATCAGCGATAAGGATCGGCGGACTGCCGTCAACGGGCTTCTCGAACACAAGCGTGCCGACCGGCACCGCCAGCTCGAGATCCTCCCCGTTCTTCCCGGTGCAGTTGGAGCCTTCACCATGTCCGCCGCGTTGCGCGTCGAACTCCGGATGAAAGCGATAGTTGATGAGGGTATTGACGTGCGGGCTAGCGACCGCGTAAATAGACCCGCCGTGTCCACCATCGCCGCCGCTTGGGCCGCCTCGGGGGACGCGAATCTCTCTCCGGAACGCCATGCAGCCACGGCCACCGGCGCCGGCTGCTACGCGAATATTGACTTCGTCAACAAACATCAGACACTGACACTACATGATCCGGACTGGTCATCAGCTAACCAGTTGCCAGATTGCCCGATGACCGACGATCCGACGGCGTGGCTACTCGACCGGGAGGATGCTGATGACCCGGCCGCGGGCACCGTGGTCTTCGAAGCGAACTTTTCCATTGGTCTTGGCGAAAATCGTGTCGTCTTTGCCAAGGCCCGCGTTTAGCCCGGGACGAAACTTCCGGCCTCGCTGGCGCACGATAATGGTGCCGCCCGTGACCAAGTTGCCATCGTGCGCCTTGACGCCTAGCCGCTGCGAATTCGAGTCTCGGCCGTTGCGGGAACTGCCTTGACCTTTCTTGTGAGCCATGACTCTAGAACCTTAAAGAAGGATGTCCTTGACCATTACGCGTGTATAGGTGGCGCGGTGACCTTTGGTCCGGCGCATACCCTTGCGGCGCTTCTTCTTGAACACGCGAACCTTGGGGCCGCGTGATTCTCCTTCGACGACAGCGACGATGCGGGCGTTGGCGACAAACGGCGAGCCGGCTACAACTTCGCCCCCGTCCTTCTCGACGAGCAGGACCTGATCAAAGGTCAGCTCCGCTCCAGCCTCACCAGCCGTCCCATCCAGCACTGCGACAATCCCGGGCGTGACCCTAATCTGTCGTCCGCCCGCCTGAACGATTGCGTACATATTCGGCACCTGTGCAAAAGGGGAAGTCTATCGCCCTTCTTTGGATCTGTAAAGGAGTCCGCGGCTGCCGCCGCGGCTGGTGCTATGCAGCGCGCAACGGGTAGGCGGGACTTCTTGAGCACCGCGCTCCATCCCTCAATTCTGAGCTAATGTAAGACCGCATGGCCGATTTGGCGCCAATGCGGGTAGAAAAGTCGCGCAAGTCTGCGCGAAGCCAGCCAAGGCCCACGGGAGCGGGGCTCCTGGTGCTGGCGCTGTTTGCCGCAGCTGGGTGCCAAATGGCTCCCTCGGCGCCCATGGGTATCGGTGGTTCGACGCCCGTCGGCTCTGCCTCGGCTCGCGAAGCGGAGCTCGTGTATTGTGTCGATGAGGTGAATCGCTACCGCGCGTCGGTCGGCCTGCCGGCCCTTAGTCGCTCACCCGTCCTCGAGGCCTTCGCGCAGATAGGCGTTGAGCACGACGCGTCGATCCGCATTCCGCACGACTACTTCCGCCAAACCAACGGAGGCGGGGTCGCCAAGGCCGAAACTGAAATCCTCTGGTGGCGCGGTCTTACCACCGTCCGGGTGATCAGCGCAGGTCTAGCGCAGATGTGGGCCGTTGGACCTGGCGGCGAACACTACGACATCCTCGTCGGGCGGTACACTGACGTGGGGTGTGGGATCTTTGTGAGCCCAAGCGGCGAAGTTAGTGTTTCTCAGACCTTCCGGTAGGCTTGGCTAGTTCAACAGGCTCCGGGTGCCTTTGACCTTCTGACTACTCAATGCACTCAAGAAGTTTGGCACCAGTCGGTCCATTAGTTCGAAGTAGGACGAGAGCGCCGGCGTATTCTGCTGGGCGGTGTAAAGCACTTCCTCTCGGTAGCTTTCTGAATAGATTGTGGCGCCGGTTCGCCCATCGATGAATACAAACTTCGGCCGAAGCACGAATCCCTTGCGCTCCTGAAAGGAGCGTTCCGGGATCACCTGCCGCCGGCCGAAGCCGTCGTAGCGCTCGACGTCACGCGAGACGTAGCCCGATCGGGTGTTCGGCGCGAACAGCACCGTGCCGGTAACGATAAGGGGATTCTGATATTCCTCGCCGATCCGGCGCCAGTAGCTTGTATTGGCAAAGAGCCGTTCGTAGGGTTCCAGGTCTTTTTCTTCACGAATTCGCAGCGGCAGCGGCAGCGCCTGTGCTGCGGCAGGGGCCGTTGGATCTGGAGTGACCTCGTTTGTTGCCGACGCGCCGTTGGCGGTGCGATTCTGTTCCTGCGCCACGTCCTGTAGCGCCATGGCGTCCGCGTCAATCACGCGGAGCGACGACTTCGAACGAAGCTGGCTGCGGAGCAGCCTCACCGTTTCCTGGTTGGTATCGATGTCGTCCGATCCGCCGGCGACGAAACCGGCTATGAGGACCCGCTGGAACGAAGATACATCAAGCTTGGCCTTAATCGGCGTCTCGATGGGAATCTCGAACATCGAGGGCCCGCACGCCAGCGTCGCCGCGCCCACAGTCGCGACCGCGACCGCGAACGCAAGAACACGGTTACGGCCGCTTTTCATTGGCGCCGGTGCGGTCATTGATTTCCTTGAACAGCTCGAAGTTCTGACGGATCTGTGGGTTGTCCGGCTCGAGTTGCAGCGCCTTTTCGTAGGCCTGTCGTGCCTTGTCGAGTTGCCCTTCGTGCTCGTAACCGACGGCTAGGTCGTTGAATGCCGCCCCATAGGTGGGGTCGATCTGGATGGCTCGCTCCCACCGGTATATGGCTTCACGCCACAGGCCGCGCTTCGCGACTTCGATGCCAAAGTCGACCTGAGCCTTCGCCTCATTGCGTTGGTCGGCAAGCAGCGGAGCAATCGCTGTTGTCACCAACAGTAGGACGCACGCCGCGATGGCACGTTTCATAGAGGGAATACGCTCACTATAGCGACTCGGATTCGCCAGGCGCAAGGCAATTGCATGACCGCGGCGATCATGAGCAAGGCATGTACCACACCTGTGCGCTCGTTCCCTTAGTGTTTGTGCCAGGGGAGGCGTTGCCGACTTGCGACCCGTCGCCGTTCTGTCCTGTCCGTGGGCGACTGGTGGACGCTATAATTCGTATCAGGTCAGGCCCCGCCGAATGGTGGTGGCCGTGCTCGATCTCGTTGCTCTCTCCTTGTTACCCGTCGGTCGCTGGCGGCTCGTCATCGAGCGCCTGCGCGATGGACTCTGTCCCGATCAGATTCTCATGGACGAGTGTGCGCCACGGCCCCGTGCGCGGCCGCGCTCGCCCTCAATTCTGCGTGAGCGTGCGGAACGCGCACTCGAGCGCGGACAACTCGCCGGCCTGGTCGCCATTCCGTGGGACGATCCGCGGTCGCCCAACGGATTTCGGCAGATTGCTGACCCGCCCCCGGTGCTCTGGGTGCGAGGGCAGTTCAACTGGCAGGAGGTTCCTGCGGTGGCGATCGTCGGTTCCCGCGCGGGTTCGCCCTATGCCCTGACGGTGGCCGAACGGCTTGGCGCGGACCTCGCCGCACGCGGCGTGGTCGTCGTGAGCGGCCTTGCGCGGGGCGTCGATGCTGCGGCTCATCGAGGCGCCCTCTCCGCTCCAGGCATCACAGCCGCAGTGCTTGGCTGTGGTGCCGATGTCGTTTATCCAGCTGAGCACGCGAAGCTAGCAGCCGCCATCTCCGCCGCCGGCGGCCTGGTCAGCGAGTTCGCGCCAGGGACGCCACCGAACGCCAACTTCTTTCCCAGGCGCAATCGGATCATTAGCGCGCTGTCGCAGGCGGTTGTTGTGGTCGAAGCCGGCGAAAGGAGCGGGTCGCTCATCACGGCGCGCTGTGCATTAGAGCAGAACCGCGACGTGCTGGTGGTGCCGGGCAACGTTCTCACTGGTCGCAATCGTGGTGGTCATGCCCTCCTTCGCGATGGCGCGCGACTCGTGGAAAGTGCTGACGATGTGCTCGATGAGATCGGATGGCAGGCCGCCGATGGGGCGGGTGATTCGACTTATGAGGTCGCGACCGATCCCGTCTTCGCGAGCATGTCAGCGGGAGAGCCACTCAGTGTTGACGAAATCTCCCGGCAAGCCGGACTACCCATACCTCGGCTCCTTCCCCGACTGCTCGATCTTGAACTGCGCGGCGAGGTCAGGCGCGCTGGAGGGGGGCGATTCGTCCGGGTTTGACGGTTCGTGCTAGGGTCTAGTCACGTTTGTCGGTTTGTAAGCCGAGTCAGACGAACCCCAAGGAATGTCGCAGAGGCAGTTCCTCAGACAATTGAGTCAATGGCCAAGACACTGGTAATCGTCGAGTCGCCGGCAAAGGCGCGGACGATCGAGCGGATATTGAAGGGCGACTACGAAGTTCTGGCGAGCTACGGCCACATCCGGGATCTTCCGGAGTCGGCCGACGAGATCCCGGATGAAATTCGTAAGGAAAAATGGGGTCGTCTCGGCGTTGACACCGAGCACGACTTCAAGCCCTATTACGTGGTGCCGGCGGACAAGCGTAAGCACGTTCAGGCACTCAAGGCCGCCATGAAGGGCGCCACCCAAGTCTTCCTCGCGACCGACCCTGATCGCGAAGGCGAGTCGATCAGCTGGCATCTAAAGGAAATTCTCAAGCCGAAGGTTCCAGTCAAGCGCATCGTCTTCCACGAGATCACGGAGGAAGCGATCAATGCCGCAGTGCTGGACGCGCACGACGTCAACGAGAACCTGGTTCGCGCGCAAGAGAGCCGTCGCATCCTCGATCGCCTCTACGGTTACACGCTCTCGCCAGTGTTGTGGAAGAAGGTGCAGACCGGCTTGAGCGCTGGCCGCGTGCAGAGCGTGGCTGTACGTCTCATCGTCGACCGTGAACAGAAGCGACTTGAGTTCACCGCTGCGAGTTATTGGGACCTCGAAGCGCGTCTTTCGGGGGACGGACGGCCATTTACTGCGACCCTGCAGAAGGTCGGCGATGCCCGCGTCGCCATCGGCAAGGACTTCGACGAATCTGGCAAATTGAACAGCAAGACCGCCCGCGTTCTTACTGAAAGGGAGGCGACGGAGCTGACCGACGCGCTCAGGAACAACTTGCCGTGGCGCGTATCGGCCGTGGACGAAAAACCTGGCGTGGAACGGCCAGCAGCCCCGTTTACGACCTCGACGATGACGCAGGAAGCCAGTCGCAAGTTGGGCTTCTCGACCGAGCGGACGATGCAGGCGGCGCAACGGCTGTTTCAGGAAGGCTACATCTCCTATCACCGCACCGACTCGACGACGCTCAGCGAGAAAGCACTGAGTGAATCGGCGACCGCGATTCGCGAGCTGTTTGGAGGTGAGTACTACGGTGGTCCTCGTCGTTACGCGACCAAGGTCAAGAACGCGCAGGAAGCGCACGAAGCCATTCGGCCCGCGACCTTTTCGAGCACGCCAGTGTCGCTCGAGCGGACCATCGACCGCGACGACCTGCGGCTCTACGAGCTGATCTGGAAGCGCACGATGGCGTCGCAAATGGTCGACGCCCGTGTGCTGCGCACTGCGGTTGAAATCTCGGCCCCTGGGGCCGGCGGCCAGGTCGCGGTATTTGGTACCTCTGGGAAGGTGATCGAGTTTTCGGGTTTCCGCCGTGCCTACGTCGAGGGCAGTGACGATCCGCAGGCCGAATTGTCAGACCAGGAGACGGCGCTGCCGAAGTTGACGGTCGGCGAGTCGGTTGTGGCCGCAGACACAGCGCGCCTGCATTTGCTGTCTCTCGAACCTCAGGGGCACGAGACGGCCCCGCCGGCGCGTTTCACAGAAGCCTCGCTGATCAAGGAACTCGAGCGCCTCGGAATCGGGCGTCCGTCGACGTACGCGGCGACGATCGGCACGATCGAGCGCCGCGGTTACATCTTCAGACAGGGCAAGGCGTTGGTCCCGAGTTACACCGCGTTTGCCGTGACGCACCTGCTCCGTGCACATTTCGAAGACCTCGTCAGCGTCGAATTTACCGCCGAGATGGAGGAGGATCTCGACCAGATTTCTCGGGGAGAACGCGAATGGCTCGATTTCATCCGCCAGTTCTACCGCGGCGATGAGCACCATCGCGGTCTCGAAGCGGCCGTCAAGCAGGCGGAAGAGACGGCCGACTATCCGCTCATTGATGTTGGTGTCGACTCCGAGTCGGGGCAACCAGTTCGCGTGCGCGTAGGCCGTTACGGCCCATTCTTGCAGCTGGGCGCGGGTGGCCCTGGCAATACGGCGTCGCTTCCGCCCAATCTTCCGCCGGCCGATCTCTCGGTCGAGAAGGCCATGGCGATGATTCGCGCCAAGGCCGAGGGGCCTCGTTCGCTCGGCCTCGATCCCGATACCGCTCAGAGCGTCTACGTTATCAACGGCCGATTCGGGACCTACGTGCAGCTTGGGGAAAACCCTGAGAAGGGGTCCAAGGTGAAACCAAAGCGCTCGTCGCTGCTCCCGAGCATGGGCGAATCCACCGTCACGCTTGAGGAGGCGTTGAGCCTCCTGCGACTGCCCCGCGAATTGGGAGCCCATCCTGATACCTCAGACATAGTGGTTGCCGGACTCGGGCGTTTCGGTCCCTACGTCAAGCATGGCGACGACTACCGGTCACTCGAGGCGCCGGACGAGTTGTTCACGGTTGATCTGGCGCGGGCTCTCGAATTGTTGGCCCAGCCGAAGCGTTCCGGTCGTCGTCAGGCCGCGGCCAGGCGGGTCATCGCGCAGATCGAGGTGCCTGAGGGGAACGCTCTGCAGGTCCTGGAAGGACGCTACGGTCCCTACGTCACAGACGGTGAAACGAATGCGTCAGTCCCGAAGGGGATGGATCCGGCAACCCTGTCGTTGGACGATGCGCAGTCATTGCTCGAAGCACGCCGCGGCGCGACGCCGCGCAAGGGTGGACGCAGGAAACCCGCTGCACGGGGGGGCCGCAAGAAGGGGACAAAGGCCGTGAAGACCGAGACGAGCGATGACGCTCCGGCGGTGACCAAACGCAAGAGCAAGAAGGCGGCGGCGCCGAAGAAGAAGGCGACGACCCGCACGCGCAAGGCCTGATGGTTCGGATTATCGGCGGGGGACTTGCGGGGTGCGAAGCGGCCTGGCAGGTCGCCTCACGGGGTGTGGCGGTCACGCTGCACGAGATGCGGCCGGCGCGCGCCACTGCCGTGCACAAAAGCGACCGGCTCGCGGAACTGGTCTGCAGCAACTCGTTTCGGGGCGACAAGCTCGATAACGCCGTCGGGCTTCTCAAAGAGGAGATGCGGCGGCTTGGTTCGCTTGTCATGCGGTGCGCCGAGGCCAGTCGTGTCCCGGCGGGCGCGGCTCTTGCCGTCGATCGCGAGCGTTTTTCTGACGCGGTCACTGCCGCCGTGTCGACCCATCCGCTTATCCGCGTCGTTCGGGGCGAGATCGTCGCCGTCCCCGACAGATCGCCCTCCGAACCGGTCGTCGTCGCGACCGGACCGTTGACCTCCGATGCGCTGTCTGCGGATATCGCTCGACTGATCGGCGGCGGTCAGCTGTACTTCTACGACGCGATCAGTCCGATCGTCCTCGCCGAGAGCATCGATCGCTCGAAGGTGTTCCGGCAGTCGAGGTGGGGCCGAGACATTCGTGGCGATAGACCCCGGGCTGTCTCCGGTGAAGGCTGCGGTGTGGATGACGGTCAGGGCGACTATCTGAATTGTCCGTTCACGAAGGACGAGTACACGCGCTTCTACGGCGCACTGACGCACGCCGAGTCGGCGACGGTCCACGACTTCGACAAGGAGAAGTTCTTTGAAGGTTGTCTGCCGATTGAGGTGATGGCCCATCGCGGCGTCGACACGCTGCGCTTCGGTCCGATGAAGCCCTCGGGCCTGGTCGATCCAGCAACAGGCCGGTGGCCGTACGCGGTGGTGCAGCTGCGCCAAGACAACCTTGCCGCCGATCATTTCAGCCTGGTCGGCTTTCAGACTCAGCTGAAATGGGGCGAACAGGCTCGCGTGTTGCGGATGATTCCAGGGCTCGAGCGAGCCGAGTTCGTGCGCTACGGTATGGTGCATCGCAATACCTACGTGAACGGCCCGACCGTGCTCACCGAGACGTGGCAGTTGCGCCACCATCCGGGGCTCTTCTTCGCGGGCCAGATGTCCGGCGTGGAAGGCTATGTCGAATCGGCGGCGTCGGGACTCCTCGCCGGCATTAACGCAGCAGCGCTCGCCCACGGGCAGCCGCTTTCTGCGCCTCCGCGGACAACCGCCATTGGGGCGCTCGCCTACTACGCCTCCCATGCCGACCCGGCCCACTATGCGCCCTCGAACATCACGTTCGGGATCATGCAGCCACTCGATCGTCCCCCGCGAAGCAAAGCCGATCGCAAGCTGGCGATGTCCACGCGCGCGCTGGAGGCGCTCGCCATGTGGATGAAAGGGGGCGCCGCGTGACGGAACACCTCAGGCGTTTCCTCAAGCACCTCGCGCTCAATCGCAACCTCTCCAGGCACAGCGTCCGTGCCTACGACTCCGACCTCACGCAGTTTCTCAAGCACACGGCCTCCCTGGCCGGTCTCAAAGTCGTTGATCTGCCGCCGGCGGCGCTTGACCGAGAGGCCATTCGCGCTTTTCTCTCGGCGGTCACCGTGCGGGGGCAGACGCGCTCCACAGCGGCGCGCAAACTCGCCGCTATCCGCACGTTCCTCCGCTACTTGCGTCGGGAAGACGTCATTCAGTCCGACCACGGTGGGCTGGTGCGTACTCCAAAGCGAGACGTGCGGATGCCGGCGCATCTCACGGAGCTCGAGATGGCGTCGATGCTCGATGCGGCCGACGCCGGCGATCCACGTGGGAGACGGGATCGCGCGATTCTGGAGCTGTTCTACGCTTCAGGACTGCGACTGAGCGAGCTGGCGGGGCTGGACTTTGACTCGCTGGACCTGAGCCGGCGGATGGTGCGCGTGCTGGGGAAGGGCGGCAAGGAACGGTTTGTTCCCTTCCACAGCGCAGCAGAACGCGCGGTGCGCGCCTGGCTGGCCGATCGTGAAAGCCTTCGGCCGAAGGCGCCTCGGGACCGCCGTGAGGCCTTGTTTCTCAACGCCCGAGGCGGTCGGTTGACGACGCGCAGCATTGACCGGATTGTGCGTCGCTACGCGTCGGTGGTTCGCGCCGGCATCAGCCCGCATGCGCTGCGCCACTCGTTCGCCACGCATCTCCTGCAGCGCGGCGCTGATCTGCGCGCCATTCAAGAACTGCTCGGTCACGCGCGGCTTAGTACGACGCAGCGCTATACCCACATCAACGCCACCCAGTTGCTCGAGGTGCATCGTAGAGCGCACCCACGCGCGTCTAGGAAAGAGCCGCGATAGTCGAGTCCGCCGGCATCAGTGGGGCTGCGCGGCGGCCACGCGGGAACTCGATGCCGAGCGTCTTGATCTTGTAGTTCATCACGCGCGGACTGATCGAGAGCAGCTCTGCCGCGTCCTTCTGCACCCAGTTCGACATCTTCAACGCTTCGACCAGCGCAGTCCGCTCGATGTCTTCGAGTGGGATGCCGGTCGGTGGAATCTTCACCACCGACGAGTGGTCCCGTGCCCCGCCTGGTGTGGACGCTTCGCCCAGTCGCAGGTCCGAGGCTCCGAGCGAATGCCCGTCGGCGAGCAGCATGGCCCGTTCGACGGCGTTCTCCAGCTCGCGGATATTGCCCGGCCAGTTGTGGCGCATGAGCAGTTTCTGCGCGTCGGTATCGATGCCGTCGATTCGTTTCTTGAGCTCCAGCGAGAAACGCTTCATGAACGACGCCGCCAG
Source organism: Vicinamibacterales bacterium (assembly GCA_040081555.1). Lineage (GTDB taxonomy): Bacteria > Acidobacteriota > Vicinamibacteria > Vicinamibacterales > CAVVIG01 > CADEEX01. The sequence continues at coordinate 2,013 of JBEBGG010000066.1, read as the reverse complement.
TGGCACGATGTCGTCCTTGCGTTCGCGCAGCGGTGGCATCTCAATCGAGACGACGTTGAGGCGGTAGTACAAGTCTTCCCGGAAATGGCCGCTCTGCACCATCGCCGGCAGGTCACGGTTGGTGGCCGCGATTAGCCGAACGTCGACACGCAGTGTTCTGGTGCCGCCCAGCCGTTCAAACTCGTGCTCCTGCAGCACGCGCAGAATCTTCGCCTGCGTGCTCGCGCTCATATCGCCGATTTCATCCAGAAACAGCGTGCCGCCATCGGCCTGCTCGAAGCGTCCGATCCGCTGTTTGTCGGCGCCTGTGAAGGCGCCCTTCTCGTGGCCGAAGAGCTCTGACTCGAGCAGATTTTCCTGCAGCGCCGCACAGTTCACCTTCACGAAGTTGCGCGAATGCCGCTGAGAGTTGTGGTGTGTGGCGCCCGCGATGAGCTCCTTGCCGGTGCCGGTCTCGCCACGTATTAGGACCGTCGTATTGCTCTTGGCCACCTTTCTGACAATATCGAGCACTCTCTGCAATGCGTGGCTTGATCCGACGATGCGATCGAAATTGTAGAGGTCCTGCTGGTTGCCTCGGAGGAATTCGACCTCGTTCTTCAGGCGCTTCACTTCGAGCGCCTTCTCGATCTTGACCTCCATCTCTTCGATCTCGAACGGCTTTTGCACGTAGTCGAACGCGCCGATCTTCATCGCCTCCACGGCGGTATTGATGGAGCCAAATGCCGTCATCAGAATCACCGCGGTGGTGGGGTGAAGCGCGCGCGTCGTGCGTAGGACGTCGATGCCGTCGCTACCACCCATCTTGAGATCGCTCAAGACCACGTCGAAGTAGCTTTCATGTAGGCGCTCGATCGCGGCATTTCCGTTCGAGGCCTCGTCTACTTCGTGACCGGCGTCGGTCAGCCCGCGCTTGAGCCCGCGGCGCAGAGCGTCGTGATCGTCTGCGATGAGAATGCGACCCATGTGTTGTAGCGTGCCTTTCTATCGATACCAGTGAGAGCTGGTCACAACCGGCAGCGTTACCCGGAAGCGGGTGCCTTTGCCAGGTTCACTCGTCAAGTCGATACGCCCGTCATGGGCGTCGACGATCTTTCGCACGATCGGCAGGCCGAGACCTGTCCCCGTCGTTTTGGTTGTGAAGAACGGATCGAAAATACGGTCGTTCATGCCAGGCGCGACTCCGGGGCCGTCGTCGCACACATCGACCACCACGGTGGTGTTGACACCGGCGTCGGGGTGACTGCCCGAGGCCGGATCGGGCTCGACCGACTGTGCGACAACGGTGAGGTCGATGCAGCCGCGACCATTGAGCGCCTCGTAGGCATTGGTCAGGAGATTGGTGAATACCTGACAGAGCTGGTTGTGATCGCCGTCAATCCGGGGCAACAGTGGCTGGACACTCACGCGCACGGTGATGTCGCCTCTGCCGGTCTTGCGCTCGGCGAGTGAAAGCGCCTGGCGCAGGACGTCTGAGACATCGGTCTCTTCGAGCTGGAGACGGATCGGCCTGACGAATTCGAGCATCTCGACGACGATGGCGTTGGCGAGTTTGGCCTCACTGATGATGTCGGCCAATAGTGATTGAGCGTCCGGCGAGTCCGGCACCTGCCGGCGGAGCAGTCCCGCCGTGACCTCGATACCGGCAAGTGGATTCTTGAGCTCATGCGCGATGCCGGCGGCCATTTCGCCCAGCGACGCGAGGCGATCGCGGAGGCGCTCCCGCTCCTCGAGTTGCTCGACACGCGTCAGGTCCTTGAAGAACATGACTGCGCCAATAGCCGCGTTCTCGTCGTTCTTCACTTGCGAGAGCGTGTAACCGATGACGCGGTCCAGATCTTTCAGCCGTAGTTCGGCGCGATTGGGTAGCGTCGACAGCTCGAAAGCGCCCGAAAGGGCACGGACGAGTTCGGGACGGGCACAGAAGACATCGCTGAACGGTCGGCCAGTGTCGTTCTCGTGGCGGATCAGCGAAAAGATGCGGTACGCCTCATCGTTCATGAGAGCCAGTGT
>JBEBGG010000210.1:0-5362 GCA_040081555.1 Vicinamibacterales bacterium | reverse complement strand
GCGGACCAGTTTCATCGACGCAATGTCCACCACGCCGATGCCGTCAGCCGTGCGATCGGGCGGAGGAAGCTTGCTTTCGTCGACGCCAGGTGGCGCAGCTGGTGAGCCGCTCAGCGCGATGAACAGGGTCGTGCCATCCGGACTGGCGGCGATGCCGCGCGGGCGCTTTCCCAGCGGGATCGTGCCGATCACAGCGTTCGTCGCGGCGTCGATCACCGAGAGATCGCCGGATGTTTCATTCGTCACGTACACGCCAAGTGCCGGGGCGACAAGTGGCGGGGGAACCGGAGTGACCGATGCAGGAGTCGCAGGTGCAGGCGTGTTTGCACCGTCTCCACCGCACCCTGCCGCGGCGACCAACGCGACCAACACGACCCACCGCCCGAAATGTGTCATCGCCGACCTCGCGAGTGAAGACATGGTTTCAGCCAAGAAGAACCCTACGGCAACGTCAGCGCGATCAGTTCTGGAACGCCGTCAGTCGAAACACTATTGACGGTGATGGCGATGAACTGCTTGGCGCCGAGCATGTACGTCATCGGCGTGCCGATGGGGGCACCAGGTAGATCGGTCGACGCGAGTTCGCGCCCGGTAGTCTTGTCGTACGCAACCAGACGTGCACCGTCGTCGTGACTGCCGCCAGCGGTCAGACCGTAGATCAGCAGTGTCTTGGTCAGCAGCGGTCCAGTCAAGGTCGCGTCGCCGCCGAGTGGCGGCAGGTTGAGTGGCTTCAACGCGGGCAGGTTACGCAGGCGATCGTTGTTGCCAGTCGGTGTCATCCACTTGTGCTCGCCGGTGTTCATGTCGATCGCCGTCATGCGCGAGTACGGCGGCTTGAAGAGCGGCAGGCCCTGCGGCATCGACGGATTGCGTGCGGTTGTCTGCATCATCCGCAGGTTGCCTTTGAGCGCCGGGTCCTGCGGCATGACGCGGAGGACAGAGAACTGGTTGCGTGACGGGATGTACAGCATCCCTGTTTCCGGATCGACCGCAGCCCCACCCCAGTCGGCGCCGCCCGTCGAGCCTGGGCGGCTGATGGTGCCGGCGTCCGAAGGCGGCGTGAACAGTGGTCCCGTGCGGAATGGCTTGACTGCGTTCAGCGCCATCGCCCTGATCTCTGGCGTGAAGTCGGCGAGATCGTTGTCCGTCACGCCCTGATATTCGAATGGCGCCGGGCGGCTCGGAATCGGCTGCGTGGCGGACGCGCGTTCACCCAGGACGTCTGACGCGGGGACCGGACGCTCGTCGATCGGCCAGATCGGCTGGCCAGTCACCCGGTCCAACGCGTAGGTGAATCCCTGTTTGGTCACCTGCGCGAGCGCCTTGACCTGGCGTCCGTTCACCGTCACATCGAGCAGGTTTGGCGCGGCGGGATTGTCGTAATCCCACAGGCCGTGATGCACTGTCTGGAAGTGCCAGATGCGCTTGCCGGTCGCGAGGTCGAGACACAGGATGCTTTCGGCGAACAGGTTGTTGCCGAGCCGATGGCCGCCATAGAAGTCAGGCGCGGTGGTATTGGTCGGGACGTAGAGGTGACCGAGTTGCTCGTCCGCACTCATCATGGTCCAGACCGTCACCTTGCCCGCATACGACCACGAATCATTCTCCCAGGTGTCATTACCGAACTCGCCAGGAGAGGGCACCGTTTTGAACGACCAGCGAAGCGCACCAGTTCGCACGTCGTACGCGCGAATCCAGCCAGGAATCTGTTCCTTGTTGATGATGAGCGACGAGATGGCCGCCGGCGGAATCACCAGATCACCCACGACGAGCGGCGGCGATTGCACCGAGTAGGTCAGCGCGTTCAGATAGTCGCGTTCGCCGCGTCTGGCCCGCGGGAGCCCTTCCATCAGGTCGACGCGCCCGTTCTTGCCGAAGCCGGCCAGCGGCTTACCCGTCTTGGCGTCCACCCCAATCAAATAGCCGTCGCCGGTGCCCCAGAAGACGCGCGCCTCGTCACCGCGGCTCCAGTAGGCGACGCCGCGCTGATTCCAGCGCGCGCTCATGGTCGTCGTGCCGCTCTCGTAACTGCGTGGGTTGTAGACCCAGCGTGTGGCGCCGGTCCCGGCGTCAACCGCTGCACCGATCGAGATTGGCGTGTTGAAGAACAGCAGGCCCCCAACCATCAACGGGGTCGCCTTGAAATTGGCCGTCACCGGCGGGGCGTTGTCGCGCCAGCGTTTGGGGTCGAGTCGCCTGAGTTCGTCGAAGATTGTCGTGCTGTCCGCCGACCACTCGCTGCCATCCGGTTGACGCAGACTGAGCGTGGCGTCCGGCGACTTGATGCGCCAGGCGATCTTCAGCGTCGAGAAGTTGTCGGCCTTGATCTGATCGAGTGGCGAGTACTTCGAGCTGGCGAGATCGGCACCATACGTGGGCCATTCTCCGCGGGCTGTCGAGGGCTTCGAGTCGGCCTGACCGATGGCCACCGTCATGAACACGCACAGTCCCGCAGCCGTCGCGACGCACAGTGCCAAAACTCTTCGTTTCATTGCTATCCCTCGGACAGGCGACCGACGCGAGCGCAGCGTGGCTGATGACACCGACCCTTCCTATTTCGTCTGCGGCAGCGCGAAGACGTAGAGCGCGTTGCCGCTCTGGGGATAGCGGATCTCCGGAGTCACCAGACTCGGCACCTGGCGCGGGCTCGTGCCGCCGAGCGCGGTCGTGACGGCGATGTACTGTCGTCCGTCCACGCTGAAGGTGAGCGGGAAGCCCTGTACAGACGTCCCGAGACGCGTTTCCCACAACACCCTGCCGGTTTTCACGTCGAAGGCCCGGAAGTTGCGATCAAGGTCGCCCGCGAACACCACACCGCCGGCCGTTGAGAGTGCCGCGGTGATGAACGACGCGCGCTGTTCCACACTCCATACCTCGCGCAGCGTTTTCACGTCGTAGGCCGCGAGCTTGCCGACGTTGCCGTTCGTTCCTGGCATCTCGTAGAAGCGACGCTGCGACGCAGTGCCGCCCGAGCCTTCACGCAGTTCGACGGCCAGCGGCAGGTTGTCGAGGCACGCCTGCACCAGCGGAATGACCAGCACGCCGGCGCCTGGGTTGTAGCTCATGGCGTGCCAGTCGTGCCCGCCCGCGCTGCTCGGACAAGCAGGCGTCCATTCGCCGATCTTCGCGGTCTTGATGTCGTCGCGGTAGGTGACCTCTCCGGTCTTCCGATCGATCTTGTCGAAGACATTCTGGAACATCGTCTCCTGCAGACCGATGAATTCACCGGTCTTGCGATCGTTCTTCCAGAGGATGCCGTGTTTGCCGGCTGAAAACACGAGCTGACGGCCGTCCACGTCCACCAGGACACGCTCGAATACCTCGTCGAGATCGAGGGCCTCGCCAGGCACGTGCTGGAAGTGCCACACCAGCTTGCCGGTGTCGATGTCGAGGGCGATGGTGGAGTTGCTGTAGAGCGCCTTGTCGGTTATCTCGAGATGCCGGCTCGCGGGCACCCAGGGCTTGGCCTGCGCGACGCCCCAGTACGTCATCTTCAGATCGGGATCGATGCTGCCGGTGATCCAGGTCTCCGCGCCTGCGCGGAAGGTGGGGACGAGGGTGCCCCAGGTATCGCCGCCGGGCTGTCCCGGCTGCGCGATCGTGTCGAACTTCCATTTGAGCGCGCCGGTGTTGGCGTCGTAGGCGCTGATCCAGCAGCCTTGATCGTCGTAGCGGGCACATCCGGCGAGGCCGACGAGAATCGTATCGTTCACGACAATCGGACCGCTCGACTCTTCAAAGCCTTTGCTCGAATCGGCGATGCGAGTCTCCCAGACCTTCTCTCCCGTGCGCGCATCGAGGGCCAGGATGCGCGCATCGGTCGTGACGTGAATCACATGCGATCCATGCAGCGCGATGTTGCGCATCTTGGCGCTCGGCTCGGGACCGGAGTGGTACTCCCAGACCAATTCACCGCGGCGCGCGTCGACTGCCTGAATCACGTTGTTTGGATTGATCAGGAAGAAGGTGCCGTCGTGCACCAGCGGCGCTGGCTCACTCTGACCCTCGCCCATGTTCCAGACGTAGGCGAGCTGCAGCCCCTTCACGTTGCTGGCCGTGACCTGATTGAGGGTGCTGTAATTCCACGCCTTCTGATTGCCTCGGATCATCAGCCAGTCGGCCGGATCTGGATTCTTCAGCATCTCGCCGGTGACCGGTCGGAACGTCTTCACCGTGCCGCGCACCGTCAGGCCGCGTGGCGGCTGCGGTGCTGCGCCACGTCCTGTCCCTGGCGCGCCCCCACGACCGGCCGCCGTTTGCGGCACCGGCGGCGCAGCGGCCGCACCGGGCACGATCGGCGTCGAGGAATCGGCGCGCAGGCTCTGCGCGCCGGCGGGCACGTTGTTCTGCTGCAGGATGAAGGCGACGATCTGACCAAAGTTCTCCGCCTTCAGCTCGGGACTGCCTCCGGGAGGCATCTGGCTCTCGATGAATCCGTAGAGTTCGCTGCTTGGCTTGCCACGCCACGTCGCCAGAAACGGCGGACCTGAAAGCGCTGGCGCACCGTTGCCGCCAAGCGTTGGTCCGTGACAGCTCGCACAGTGGGTTGCGTAGAGGCCGCGACCGGCCTGCGCCTGGTCCGTGGTGTAGGCGCCGCCCGCCTGCGGCTGCTGGGCGACGAGGTGAACGCCGAGTCCGCCCACCACACCCAGCGTCAACAGAAGAGCGCCCTTCACGATTCCAGTCGAATGCATCCCAGCCCCTTGATGTCCCATGGACACGTGCTACTTGAGCAGCCAGCCGCGAATGCTGCCTTCGGGAGCGCGTTCGCTGTGAATCTGCAGATACAACCGCCCGGCCCGCAGGTCGTCGACCTGATCCGGCCTGAGCGTCACCGTGGCGGATAGCTTGCCGTTCGAGGCCTTCGGGAATTCGATCGCTGCGACGACGGGTCCAGGAATCCCCTTGGGTCCGCGGCGCAGGTTGGCGCCGGTGGCTACTCCGGTGAGCCCCTCGAAGGTCCCCTCAATCGTCAGCGTGGTGCCACTGAGCGTCGCAGTGGCGGAGCCAGCTCCAGTCGTTGTACTCACCGTGGTATTGGTGACACCGAGCGGAGAGAGACGGGCTTTGTAGATCTCGGGCTTCCCCTGGGCGAAGGCAGCCGCCGACAGGCAAACACCGAGACTCACGGCCAGAATGACGCGATGTGAACGTGTGATCATAGCGGTTCACCAGGCGCCACCTAGGGGCGACGGGGCTCGCTCTGCAGCGCCTTTTCGTCATTGGCGCGCTTGATGATGTAGTGCAGGATGGCGTCCGTCGTGTCCTGAGGCAGAGACCTGCCGAAGCCCGGCATGCCGCGCTGCGCACGGTCTCCATCACGCACCGTGTTGTTCCAGGCGCCGCCGAGCCCGCTCAGGAA
>JBEBGG010000209.1:0-5363 GCA_040081555.1 Vicinamibacterales bacterium | reverse complement strand
CTGCGACGAGCTGCTGGCGCTCGACGACGACGCCATGATGGAAGTGGTGTTCGCGGGCGCGCACGCCAATCCTGAGCGGATCGGCTGTCCGTCCCACGCCGCGCTTGAGAATCTCGTGACGGGGGAGCTCGGTCGCGATCCGGTCTGGGACCATGTCGCGCAGTGCTACCAGTGCACCATCGAGATCCGGGACATGCGCCGAGTGCATGGCCTTTGTCCGTAGGAAGAACTCACCTCACAACACTGTGTCCAGCGGCAACGGCCGCATCTATTCGTTCTTTTCAGGCGCCTTTCCGGCGGCCTTGGTGCCCCTGCCCCCGGGGACACGAACGAACCTGTCCAAGCTATGCGCGAAATGGTGCAGCATCATCATCGCCTCGTCGTCCTCAGGCCCGCCCATCATTTCGTGCATGAATGGGCCGCGCCTGGTCACCTCGATGGTATCCACGATGGCTCGACGCGCACGATCGATCGCCTTTGGGTTGCCCTCTTGAACGGCTCGGTAGAGCTGCACTCCGAGTTCATACAGCCACGGATACTCGTCTCGAAGCATGCTGAACATCAGGAGAATCGGTAGTCCGGCGTGGTCCGGCGATTCGAGAAACATCGGATGATGCATCATTTCCTCAAACATCGCCGGATGGAATCGGCGCCGCTTCCGCATGCGTCTCATCCGCGGGTCGTGGCCTAGCTCGCTCGCGACGCGATCCGGCACGTCACGCACGAGCACTTTGATCTCCTCAAAAAACTTCGCAACCGAGGTCTCGTCGACTTTGGCTGCGGGGTGGGCCGGCTCCTTCTTACGGTCCTTCAGCAGAACTGCCACAGTCTGGCGGAAAGCTTGAACCTGACGCTTGACAGCTTCGTCACGTGGCGCTGCTTGAGGGTCGTTCGCGGTGAGCTTGCCTTTCGCAACACCAGCCTCGTAGAGAATCCACGGCCTGTTGACGCTGTGCGATGTCAGGAGAGCAACGACATCTGTGGCGTCGTCGAGCTTTTGCATGATCGCCCGATACCACTCCTGGCCATATTCGATCCCGGCAGTACCCTTTCGGTCTGATGATCGGAACGACTTCAAAATCCCGCCACTGGCATCGGTAAGCAAGTTGCCAAATGCTTCCGCGAGATCGGCGTCCCGACTATCGTGGCTGATGAACACCAGCGGATTCTCGGTCGTCACCCGCTTCGCCTCAACGGTGTGTGGGGCCTCAGGTTGAGGCGAGGTCTTTCGGTTACGAGCCATCACGCCGGACCGAATGTAAGCGGACGCAGGTTGCAGCAATTCTTCCCGCGGCCCGAGACTCGGTCAAGCCCTGAGAGCAGAAGGACGCTCGCCTTGCGTCTGTCACACCTAAGATTAGCGCGCGAGCTGCACTCGTCGTAGGACGATGTCGACCGAGCGCTCACGCTAGAGCCCAATCGGCCGACAGCAGTGCCGCCTGCTCAAGCACGGTCTCCGTCGCCTTCTCCTGCCTGTCTGGCGGGTACCCGTACCGCCTAAGAATCCGCTTCACGAGCACGCGTAGCTGAGCGCGAACGTTCTCGCGCATCGTCCAGTCGATGGTGACGTTCGCCCGCACCGTTCTGACGAGCTCTTGCGCGATGGCCCGCAGCGTCTCATCACCCAAGACCTTCACCGCGCTGTCGTTGGTCTCAAGGGCGTCATAGAAGGCCAGCTCATCTTCCGACAGTTTCAGCGCTTCGCCGCGCGCCTTGGCTTCCCGCATGTCCTTCGCGAGCCGAATGAGTTCCTCGATGACCTGCGCTGCTTCGATCGCGCGGTTTTGGTAGCGGCGGAGGGTCTGCTCCAGCATCTCCGCGAACGAGCGAGCCTGCACGACGTTCCGGCGCCGGCGTGTAGCGAGCTCGCCCTTCAGCAGCTTCTGTAGAAGCTCGACGGCGAGATTTCGCTGTGGCATCCCTCGGACTTCGGCCAAGAACTCCTCCGACAAGATGGAGATATCTGGCTTAGCAATCCCCGCGGCGGCGAAGATGTCGATCACGCCCTCTGGCGCCACGGCGCGCGAGATGATCTGCCGGACCGCCTGCTCGATGTCCTCCTCCGGCCTGGCGTCGCCTGGGGCGCGCTTGGCCAGCACCGCCTGCACGGCCTGGAAGAACGCCACGTCGTCGCGGATGCGCAGGGCCTCGTCGTGTGGGACCGCCAGCGCGAACGCCTGCGATAGCTCGCGCACGGCACGGATGTAGCGGTCCTTCCCGTCCTTCTGGGTCAGGATGTGTTCCTGGGCTGGTGGCAGCAGGCCCAAGCGCTCGGGCGGTGTGCCGGTGGTCCACTTCGACCAGTTGAAGCCGTGGAAGAGCCCTCCGCACACCTCGTACTTCTCCAGCATCACGGCGACTGCTTCGTCCTGGTCGAGCGCGGTGCGCCCAGTGCCTCCGCTCTCCGTGTAGGTGGCGAGCGCCTGCTTCAGCTCCTGTGCGAGGCCCAGGTAGTCCACCACCAGTCCGCCTGGCTTGTCCTTGAACACGCGGTTGACTCGCGCGATGGCCTGCATCAGCCCATGCCCGCGCATCGGCTTGTCGAGGTACATCGTGTGAAGGCTCGGGGCATCGAATCCGGTGAGCCACATGTCGCGCACGATCACCAGCCTGAACGGATCCTTCGGATTGCGGAAACGGTTGGCCAGCGCCTCGCGCCGCGGCTTGTTGCGGATGTGCGGCTGCCAGGCGGCCGGATCGGATGCGGAGCCGGTCATGATCACCTTGAGCGACCCGCCCTCGTCGTCCGCACCGTCCCAGCTTGGGCGCAGCTTCGCGATCTCTCGGTGCAGCTCCACGCAGATGCGGCGGCTCATGCAGACGACCATGGCCTTGCCGTCCATCGCCGCGAGCCGCTGCTCGAAGTGCTCCACAATGTCTTTGGCCACCAGTGCCAGGCGCTTGTCAGAACCGACCACGGCCTCCAACTGCGCCCACTTGGTCTTCAGCTTCTCCTTGCGCTCGACCTCTTCACCCTCGGTTGCTTCCTCGAAGCCAGGATCGATCTTCGGCCGTTCCGCGTCGTCGAGCACCAGCTTGGCCAGCCGGCTCTCGTAGTAGATCGGCACGGTGGCGCCGTCTTGCACGGCGCGCTGGATGTCGTACACGCTGATGTAGTCGCCGAACACGGCGCGCGTGCTCGCATCCTGCAGCTCGATCGGTGTACCGGTGAAGCCGATGAACGACGCTCGCGGCAGCGCGTCGCGCATATGGCGCGCGTAGCCGTCGATGAAGTCGTACTGGCTGCGGTGAGCCTCGTCGGCAATCACCACGATGTTGCGGCGATCCGAGAGCGTCGGGTGCCGGTCGCCTTTCTCCTCCGGGAAGAACTTGTGGATGGTGGTGAACACCACGCCACCCACGGCCACACTCAGCAGCTCGCGCAGGTGCACGCGGCTCTCGGCCTGCACCGGAGGCTGGCGAAGCAAGTCGCGGCAGCGAGAGAAGGTGGCGAAGAGCTGATCGTCCAGGTCGTTGCGATCCGTGAGCACGACCACCGTGGGGTTCTCCATCGCGGGTTCACGAATGATCCGTCCCGCGTAGAACGCCATGGTGAGACTCTTACCCGAACCCTGGGTGTGCCACACGACGCCCACTCGTCGGTCTCCGCGGGCACCGCCAGGCGCCCAACCGGCTCCGTAACGCCCTGGCTCCTCCGCCACGCGGTCCCCACGAACCAACTCCGCAGCGCGCAGCGTCTCCGCCACTGCCACCTGGACCGCGTGGAACTGGTGGTATCTGCAGTCGAGAGGTTTCCGTGTAGCTAAGGGAGGACGGTTTCTGGTTGCCCCGGCACGACTCAAGCCTCCCTCAAGGGCAAGTCTTCAGAAGGCGTTCGGTCACGCAAAGAATCCGCGTTAAGGAACTCCGCTTCACACCTGTCGACCGATAGACGCTGGCGACCTCCGTCTATTCGTGAAGGGACTTGTCATCATAGGATGATCCTTGCGGCGCAGGGATCTAAGCCGACGCCAGCCATCCCCCAGGGCACTCCTGCCGCTCGGACCACCTGGATCGCCAGTTCGCTGTCGTGGACTGGTCCCGCCGTCCTCGCTATTCGAATAACCGGGACGCCAATCACCCTTGCCAATGGAAGCGCCAGTGGTTTCGTGTTTTATCCCATGACGGCAGAGAATTTGTTGAACACGATAAAACGTGCAGCGACGGCCGTGAGGCGGGCTGGTCGGGAGTCGAAGCCCGCGATCACGTCGTCGCGCTGGTTCAAGCGCGGCTCGGGATCGTCGAGACCCGCCTTCACGGCGCCATCAAGGAAGACCCAGCCCAGGTGGCCGAGCGCCTACGAGGTCTGGGGCCGGCGGGGCGGCTCGGCCTCGGCTCGCTGACGCGGATCGGCCGTCGCGCAGTGATGACCTATCGCTACAACCAGGCCGTGAAGCGAGCGACTCAGGCGCAGGCCTGGATGATCGGCCGGCGCGAGCTGGCGCTGGCCGCCTTCGACTTCGAACGCGCACGCGCGGCGACGGCGCGGGCAATGGATAGCCACCACATGAAACCGGCCATTCGAGAGGGAGAGCAGTCATGAGAGCTTCCGGTTCGGTATCAGACGGCGGCTACGCGGAGCGGCTTGAGATCGGATTCACATCGCCGGTTGTGGCCGAAATGGACGGCGCGACCATCGTCGACGCCGACGTGAGCGCGGCGTTCCGCGCGCGGATCGACAGCGAGGCCAAGCGCTGCCATGGAGCCGTGCTCGAGACCATCGCCTCGTTCGTGACGCACGCCAACAAGGAGCTCCGGAGCGCCATCGGCCAGAGCCGCTGCGCGAAGGCGGCGCTCCGGGCCGCACAGTCGAGTGCGGAAGCGTTCGGCGACCCAGCCGCCCACCCGGTGATCTCCGGCCTGGCGATCGCCGTCATCCTCACCGCCGAGTGGGTATTCGGCTGGACGAGCCTGCCGGCTGCGCTGGACGTGCGCCAGCACTCGTTTGCTGGCGTCTGCCTCGCCACCTTGCCAGTGGCAGCCACAATGGCGCTCGGATGGGTCTTCGACTGCCTCTCGGTAGTGCGCGGCCGCCTCCTGTTCAGCGGCGCGCGGGCGAGCGGACAACGCACCATTGCGAGGGTTTGCCTCACCGTGGCGTTCGTGCTGGCACTCGTCGCGGTGACGCTGGCGAATCTGGCGATGATGAATCAGATCGCTGCGATCAGGGCGCTCGTGGCTGTCGCGGCGTTGGCCGTCGGCGAGGTGGTGATCGACCAGCATGCGCTCGACGTCTCGCAGCGCGTCCTGTCGCTGGTGGCTGTCGTCGACGCCGCCATTCTGGTGGAAGTCTTCCAGTGGGAGTGTCGCCGTCGCCGGGCGATGAAGCTGGTCTCGGGCTGCCAGACTGCCTGGGAAACCTC
>JBEBGG010000065.1:0-19045 GCA_040081555.1 Vicinamibacterales bacterium | reverse complement strand
GCGCGGGCCCGCACTGGACGACTCCGCGAGCGGCTTATCGGACGTCGCCGCGAAGTGTCCCCACTGCGGATCTGAGTACGTCAGGCCGTCTCGGCGGCGCTGGTGGGAACGACTCGCCGCGTCGCTGGCCGACCGACGCCCGTTCCGGTGCGAAAAGTGCCACTGGCGCGGCTGGCGACAGACTGGTCGCTTCGGCCGCCAACGGCAGGTACACCAAGGAATGCCGTAACTTCCCCGACGATTGACCCGAGGCCCTCCCTTGGGGGGCTACGCTGCGGTGCCGTTGCGGTAGAGCGTCAGCGCCACATCGACATTCGCGCGCAGAGCGGCGGCGATGGCGGGCCAGTTCTTGGGGCACTTGAGGAGGGTCTTCCACGAGTACAGGTGCTTGGCCTTGTGGAAGTCGCTGTTGGCGACGTAGGGGTAGTGCTTGAGGCTGGTCACTGAGAAGAGATCGTCCCGGTTGGCCGCTTCCCACACATCGACCAGCGGCGCCAGCGTCTTGCGGTTGTCCCACAAGTGGCACGTCGAGATCTCGATACGCCTGGTTGTGCGATGGTGCGGGTGGCAAGCAATACTGAGCGCCCCCTGCCGACGAATCTCTCGAAGAATCTCTTCGGCCGACTGATCGGCGCTGATGTAATCCCGTAGGCCAAGCGCAATGATGTGCGAGTTCTTGCGGCTGCGAAGATTGTTTTGTGTCACCTCAGCGCCGGGGATGAGCAGCAGGCCGTATTTCTTCAGGGCGCGCTCCCCTTCCTTCTCGATGTCATCAAGGTAGGCGGGAAACTGCTCTTCGGTCACGGAGAAGTTCTTCAGACCGAGCGAGGCGATACGACCGGCGCGCTTCAGGAGGTCGCCCTTCATGAGGATGTGGTCGGTAATCGCGATCACATCGAAACGCTCGGTCTGGCCGTAAAGGTCCACCACCTCGCGAAGTGACAGACGACCATCACTCCAGCTGGTATGGACATGGAAGTCGCAGAGCATGAATGGTTCGTATCCCGGCATCGGCTACGCCCTCACGTCAAGATGCGTGCGGTCAGACGGTCGGTGCCGCAGGATCTCCGACCAAAAGTTGCGCACGTAGAGTCCAATGACCTTCCGCTTGCCCATGGCACGGTAACGCCGCGCCGATGTCCACACCCAGCAGTCGCGCGCGATACCAACCGAGCCGATTGGCGTGAGCCGGCGGCCGAGGTTGGTGTCCTCACCGTGAAATTCGATAGTGCGATCGAAGCCGCCGATGCGCTCGAGCGCCTCACGGCGCACCGCGAAGTTGCCGCCGTAGAGGATCGCGCCAACGGCAAAGCCGTAGTGCACAACGGCGTGCGTGGGCGGCGCGACCACATAGTCGTAGGCGCGAATCAGGCTGCGGCCGATGATGTCCCAATCATAGAAACGGTACGGACCGGTCACGGCGACCTGCGCTGGGGCACGTACGAAGCGGCGTTCCACGCGCTCCAGCCACTGCAGCGGCGCCCGGCAATCCGCATCCACATACGCGAGCACGTCACCGCTTGCCTGCCGCCGACCCGTTTCCCGTGCCGTGACCAGCCCCTTGACCGGCTCATCGACCACGCGAACACCGGGTATCCGCCGGGCCGCGTCAGCCGTGTCGTCGGTGCTGGCATTGTTGATGACGAGAATCTCGTCAGGTGGGCGGGTTTGCGCGAGGAGCGAATGGAGGCAGGCTGGAAGGCAGCGAGATTCGTTGTAGGCGCACACGATCACGGTGATCGTCATCGCCGCCGTTGCCCTTCGGGGCCTGTCGTCATCGGTCCGAGCCTACGGGCGCGCTGTAACGTTTCGGCTGCGCCAGGTTCACGGCGCTGAAAACATGATCGGCCGCTACGACTTCAGTTTGAGCACCAGGAGTGGAATGTTCAACAGGAGTGTCGCGACGTTGGCGGCAATCACAGGCGGAGACTTGAGCAACCAGCCGTAGACGATCCACAGCACGACCCCGCCATTGAACAGCAGCAGCATCGCGATCGACAGATCGTTGACCGATCGCGTGCGGACCGATTTCCAGACCTGTGGAATGAAGGCCGCTGTCGTCAACGCCCCAGCGAGGAAGCCGAGATACTCCATCCGGAACTACTGCGACGTTTTCTCAAGGGGTGCGAGCACGACGTACCAGTTCTCGCAATCAAACGATGTACCGGCGCCTAGCGACACCGTCATCACCAGCTTCAGCGAAGGAATCTCCCAACGGCGCTGGGCGCGGTTGGTCGAGTCCATCGGGACCAGAAAGGGCTTCAGCAGGTTCTCCCGCGAATCGTGTTCACGATGCTCGTCCTGCACACCCAGGAACAGGCCGAACTCGCGCCGGGGACCGAGATGGACTTCGAACTGTGGCACGCCTCCGACGATGTGGTCGTAGACACGTTCGCTGTAACGCCCATCCCGCTCGACGCACGATGACCAATGGCCTTCAAGAATGTTGCGCGGGTCGCTGTCGTAGGAGATCCACTGCGCGGCGGCGGGCCGGGGCCAGGCCAGGATGATCAACGCCACCGCAAGACGAAGGGCTCGAAGGCTCGGGACGGGCACGCAGCTCCTCTGAAGAGCGAAAGGCCGACTGGACCGGAGAATAGCACGGCCCTGGATCCGAGGCGTAACCCAGATTTAACACCTCCGATACGGCGGCGACACCTGTCGTCGCTACTGTCATCTCATCACATGCTCAAGCATCGAGTGCTCATCGTCGAAGACGAACAGGACATCGCTGGACTGATCAAGCACACGCTCGAGCGGAGCACCGGCGCCGAGGCCGAAATCGTCGGCAGCGGCGATGCGGCCTTGAAAGCCGTTTCGGCACGACCGCCGGATCTGATCATTCTCGACCTCAACCTCCCCGTCCTCGGTGGCCTCGAAGTCTGCCGCCTCCTTCGTGCGCGCTCTGACGCACGCCACCTGCCGATCATCATGCTCACGGCCAAGTCGAGCGAGAGCGACCGGGTGACCGGGTTGGAACTTGGCGCGGACGACTACGTCACCAAACCGTTCAGCCTGCGCGAACTGAGCGCGCGCGTGCGTGCGGTCCTGCGCCGCTCGACCCGAGTGGACGACCGGCCGGCGGCCGGCTACCAGGGCGGTCGGCTGATGGCCGACTTCGACGCCGTCTCGGTGGCCGTGGACGGTGAGGCGATTCGCCTGACGCGACGCGAGTTCGAACTGCTCCGGTATCTGGTGCAGAACAAGAACCGCGTCGTGTCGCGCGACCGGCTGCTTGAGCGCGTGTGGGGCTACGACCGGATGGTCGAGACGCGCTCGGTAGACGTACACGTTGGACGCCTGCGGAGCAAGCTCGGAGGCGCCGGCCGCCAGATCGAGACGGTGGTCGGCCTCGGCTACCGATTCATCGACTAACCGGGACTGTTCTCGAAGCGACCCTTCGGGCCCTTCGCGCCCTCGTGATGTTCGTCCTTCGCTAGGCCCGCAGGTGATCGGCCTGCCACTGCTTCACGGCCTGCTTGATCGCCTTCGGCTCAGTCAGTTTGCCGGCGAGCACATCGCTGACCAGCGACGGCAATTCGTCGTCGCCCGCAAAGCGGATCGCCACCAGCTGCTTGACCGGCAGGTCGGCCGCGCGCGCCGCCAGATCCGCCGGCAGCAGTTCGCGCATGCGTAGTCTGGACTCGAGACGGATCAGGCGGTCCTGCACGGTCAGCACCTGAGTGCGCATAGAAAACGCCAGCACCAGCAGGCTGGCGCTGACCAGTAACGTGATGACGCTGTCAGCAGTGACGCCCTGGGTCAGACGATAGACGTTCCACCCGAACCAGACGAGGATGACAAACGTCGCGCTCAGGAAACCCGGCACCACCTGCGTGTGGTTCTTGAAATTCTGCTCTGCCATCTCAGTCGTCCCTTCGTTACCGAGAATTTACACCCCCACCAGCGGGGCCGAGTCACAATGACTGCCCATCCGCTCGTCGAGGCCCTGTCACATGTTCGAACTGAATCTTCGTCTTGCCGATCACGTTAGACGCTATTCCATCTCAGCGGTTGCACCTTCGGGGTGGGAAGTCACGCTGGAGGAGGACGCCAGGATGCGCCGCACAGATCGTTACCAGGACTGGCATCGCGTCGAGCGCGCCATGGCGATGCTGCAACTTGAAGTCGATCAGCTGACGGCCCGCGGCTGGCTGGTGGTTCCCGTCGAAAGCTAGAGCGGTGGCCTCACCGCTTGCGAAGCGCCCCAAGCATCGTGGCCGTCATGAACCAGCGAATCGTACCAGCGCTCGAGGGCGGAATCGTGTTCACATCGATTCGGCAGACGGCGCCCTTCCTGAATGGCAGCGGCTGACGCAACCCGCAAAGCCGGGCGGCCATCTCCCCGAGATCCGGCTCGTGACCAACGATGGCCACTTTCGAACGCCTGGCCTGCTTCTCGAGATCCTCGAGAAATGCCTGAAACGACCCGTTGGGGGTCAGCGAGTCCAGCGTCACGATCGGTGGTCGACTATCGAAGGCCGACGCTGTCAGCTCCGCGGTTTGGTGCGTGCGGACGAACGGACTTGTGAGCACGACATCCAGCGTCGTTCCCAGGCGCTCAAGCCCTCGGGCCGCCTTCAGCACGCGCTCGCTGCCATCGTCGGTCAGCGGTCGCTTGGAATCGTCGGGCCAGCGATCACCGCGTTCCTCGGCCCTGCCGTGACGAATGAGATACAGCTGATGTGCTGCCACCCGTTCAGCTCACCTTCCGCTTTGACGCGGCGCCAGTCCCGGCACGAGCGCCGAGGCGGTCCGCGACCAGCGCGACCGCTTGCCGCTCACGGACGTATCGACCATGAAACCGCCGGCAACGATGCTCCATCGCCACGGTGAGGTCGTCAAGCTCCTGCCACGCCTTGAGGTCCGGCGGGGACACCGCGCCCTGCAATTCACGCAGATGCTCCACCAGCCGCTCACTCTCTCTCAGCCGATCCAGCGCATCCATCAATTGCTCGAGCGCTTTGACGTCCGAATCGCGAACGACCTGAGTCACCTCACGCAGGACATCGACGCCGAGACGGAACCGGCGCGTGGCGCGACGCACGGCCCCCAGGCGCCCCGGAAGATAGACGGCGCCCGCGCCGTCCAGTGCCCGCTTCAGGTCGAGCGCGCGGCGCGCGACGCGCGCCTTCACCGCCCAAGTCCTGGCCCGCAGGGCGGCGGCCGACTCCCGCGTGCCGATCAGCTCGTCGGCCAGATTGCTGAGCCGCATCAAGATCTTGCTGAGATCGATGGTGCTCGTGCGAAGGACCGCGCCCACGCTGAGCTTGGTGCGACGCTGGGTGAGCTCCGCCTTCAGCCGAGCGGACCCGTGCCTGAACTGGCGGTCCTGGGCCGCGACTTCCTCGACCGCGTTCAGCATGGCGTCCACACGAGCGACCGGCCGCAACCGCTGGGCGATCTTGCGGAGCCTCGCATCAATCCGGCTGACGCTGTCGCCTTCGAGTTGAAGAATGGGCAGCACGTGCCGCAGACGACGGAGCGCCAGCAGAAGCCCGGGCACTGCCGTCACCTCTCCTCGATTGAGACGGTTAAGGGCGCCCCCCACGCGGACCAGTCGGCTGTGCAAAAGGGTGTGACGCGAAGTGGGCATGGAAATGTGTAACGGAATGCCGATTATAGTGGCGCTTCGCGCCGCCCCTCAATGGCTATAGTCTCTCAGGAGTCTTTTCACATTTATGCGCCTTGCTGCCATCGATATCGGGACCAATTCGCTTCACATGATCGTCGTTCAGGTCCATTCCGACCTGTCCTTCGCCGTCATTGACCGCGAAAAGGAAATGGTCCGCCTTGGCGCCGGAGGCCTGGATGGACGGGCGTTAACCGAAGAATCGATGAACGCCGCGCTGCAAGTCCTCTCGAAATTCAAGCGACTCGCCGACTCGCATCAGGTCGACCAGATCGTGGCAGTGGCCACCAGCGCGACCCGGGAGGCGGAGAACGGCGGCGCTTTCCTCAAGGCCATCGCCAGCCAGACCGGCATCAGGGCGTTGGTGATCTCCGGCACCGAAGAGGCGCGGCTCATCCACCTGGCCGCCGTCTATGGACTCGGCCTGGCCGGAGAAACCGCAGTGACCGTCGACATTGGCGGCGGCAGCGTGGAAATTACGCGCGGCACCGGGCCGGCGCTTGACGTCGGCAAGAGCTTCAAGCTCGGCGTCATCCGCCTGACCGAGCGGTTCGTGAAGAGCGACCCGATTTCCCGGCGGGACGAACGCAAACTGGTCAAGCACCTTGGGACCGAACTCGACGACTACCTGAAACGCATCGCCAAGGCCGGCTTCGACAGGGTCGTTGGCACCTCGGGCACGATCCTCAGTTTGGGTTCCTTGGCCGCTGAAATGCAGGCACCCGCCAAGGCCACCGGTAATTCGCTGCGCAATCGCCGCGTGCCCGCCAAGCAGCTGCATCGGCTGCGCAAGGTCCTGACCTCGCTGGATTTGGAGGAGCGACTCCAGTTCCCCGGCCTCGACCCCAAGCGCGCCGACCTCGCGGTGGCGGGCGCCATCCTTATCGACACGATCCTCAAGCGCCTCGGCGCCGCGGAGATCAGCCTGTGCGACCTGTCCTTGCGCGAAGGGGTGGTGCTCGACTACATCGCCAAACACCGGAAGGAAATCGCCCAAGCTGACCGGTATCCGGATGTGCGACGCCGGAGCGTCATCGAACTAGCGGAGCGCTGCGACTACGTACCCGAACACGCACAGCAGATCGCTCGGCTCTCGCTGATGCTCTTTGACCGCACGCGCGGCATCCACGGCATGACGGATCGGGAGCGCGAGTGGCTCGAGTATGCCGCCATTCTGCACGACGCCGGTGTCCTCATCAGTTACGAACGGCATCATCACCACTCCTACTATTTGATCAAGAACGGCGACCTCCGCGGGTTCGAGCCGAACGAGATCGACACCATCGCGCTGGTGGCCCGCTATCACCGCCGCGCCGTACCCGAGCGCCGGCATCTCGGCTACGGCGAGCTGCCGAAGAAGCGCCGCCTGATCGTCCGCTCGCTGTCAGCCATGCTGCGCCTGGCGGAAAACCTCGACCGCAGCCACGCGCAATCCATCGTCAGCGTCGATGTCCACGACCGCGGCGAGGATGCGTTGCTGCAAGTCAAAACAGCGGCCGACGCCGAGCTCGAGCTGTGGGCCGCCTCACGCAATGTGGCCCCCTTCGAACGACTCATCGGCAAACCGCTGCGTATCGAGGTAAGCCGCCAGACTCAGACCGAACCTGTCATCGCCGAGCGGCGACCGGCGTCCAGCTCGCGACGGATCGCGCTGGTACGGAAGGCGGCAGTCGGGAGTCGGGAGTCCGACAATTAACACTCTTGAAATGCCCGACGCCGACCGCCGGGCTACGCTCCATTCCATGCTGTCCGAAACGCGTGCGCCGCTCTTGGCTGCCCAGCGGTCCGCGTCGACCCCGAGCGCTTCCGCTGCGACCGACCCGAAGATCGACGTCTCGGGGATGAACTTCTACTACGGCGCCAACCGCGTGCTCCACGATGTCACGCTGCAGGTGATGCCGAAGCAAGTCACCGCGTTCATCGGTCCCTCGGGCTGCGGCAAGTCGACATTCCTCCGCTCGCTCAACCGGATGAACGACATCATCCCCGGCACACGAGTCGATGGACAGGTGCGGATTGATGGCCAGGACATCTATGCGTCCTCGGTGGACGTTGTGGCGCTCCGACGTCGCGTCGGCATGGTGTTTCAGAAATCGAACCCCTTCCCGAAATCGATCTTCGAAAACGTCGCCTACGGCCTGCGGATCAACCGCATGACCGGTTCGCGCGACGAGTTGCGTGGCCGCGTCGAAGCCAGCCTCAAAGCCGCAGCGATCTGGGACGAAGTGAAGGATCGACTCCACACCTCGGCGCTGGCACTCTCGGGCGGCCAACAGCAGCGGCTGTGTATCGCAAGGGCGCTGGCCATCGAGCCTGAAATCCTGCTCATGGACGAACCGGCATCGGCACTCGACCCGATTGCCACCCAGCGTATCGAGGAACTGATCTACCAGCTGAAGAGCCGATACACGATCGTCATCGTCACGCACAACATGCAGCAGGCAGCGCGCGTATCAGACGTGACCGCCTTCTTCTGGCTCGGCAAGCTGGTGGAATTTGAACGGACTGACAAGATCTTCACGGCGCCGTCGCAGAAGCTCACGGAAGATTACGTGACTGGAAGGTTCGGCTAATGGAACACGCGCAACGGATCACCCGCCACTTTCAGGAGGAGCTCGAACAGCTCAAGGCTCGGCTACTCGAAATGGGAGGCCTCGCCGAGGAGCGCGTCCGCCTGTCGGTCAAGGGACTCACTGATCGCGATCACGACCTGATTGAGAGCGTGCTGGCAGGCGATGGTCCCATCAACAAGCGGCACATCGAGATCGACAACCGGTGCTTCACGCTCCTGGCGCTGTACCAGCCGGTGGCGGCCGACCTGCGCACCATCGTGTCGGCGGTCAAGATCAATACGGATCTTGAGCGGGTGGGCGACCTGGCCGTCAACATTGCCCAGGCGGCGCGCCGCTATGCGTCACATCCCCCGGTCAAGAAGCTGGTCGACATTCCACGCATGGCGTCCATTGCTCAGAGCATGCTGAGGGACGCGCTCGACGCGTTCGTCCGGCGCGACGTCGCGCTGGCGCATCAGGTGCTCAACGAGGATGATTCGCTCGACAGCCTCAAGACGCAGATCTTTCGCGAACTGCTCACCTACATGCTGCAGGACCCTTCCACCATCGAGCCGGCGCTCGACTTGATCCTGGTGTCCCGGCACCTCGAACGCATCGGCGACCACGCGACCAATGTCGCCGAAGACGTCATCTTCATCGTCTCCGCCAAGGACGTCCGCCACCACTCCACGGATGCACAAAGCTAAGTCGATCGTCAGAAGTCTGACAGCTCGTGGAGCGTTTCGCCGAAATGGCGAACGCTCTAGGCTCTAATCTCGCCGCGCTTGCGCCAGTAGCGAGCCAGTCCACGCCAGTTCAGGTCAAAGCGCCCAGAGACCTCGTAGCTGAGGGCCTCGTCCTCGCTCAGGTGTTGCCGCAACTGGCGGCGGAGTCCGTCCACAAACCACTGCTCCTTCGCCGGGTCGTCACCGTCCTGCTCAAGCGAGCGCCTCGCCAGATCCCCCACCAGCTCTAGGCGGTCACGGAGCTCCGCGAGATGCGCGTCGGTCTGGCCGTGCGGCCCGAAATGCGTCAGGAGCAACGTGTCTGGATGCCAGGCGCCAATGGCATCGAGACTGGCCACCCAGCGCTCGAGATCGATATCGGGCGGCGGCGTCGGCGGCAGAACCATGCCGTCTTGAAACGGACACACCCCTGCGGTGTCACCGACAAAGGCAATACCGGAGTCAGCGTTGAAATAGCTGACGTGATGGGAGGCGTGCCCAGGGGTATACGCGACGTCGAGCAGACGGCCAGACACCGGCAACCGTTCGCCGCCGGTCAGTGCGACGATGGCGTCGCGTGGCACTGGTGCCATCTCTCCCCACAGCTCGTCCATCTGATCGCCGTAGAGCCGCGTCGCACTCGCCACAAGCTTGGAAGGATCGACCAGGTGCGGCACGCCGACTTCGTGCACATACACCTGAATCTCCGGCTGCTCGCGCACCAGCACGCCGACGCCGCCAGCATGGTCCAGATGGATGTGGGTGAGCAGGATGCCAGTCACGTCGCGCAGGCTCATGCCGGAGGCGGCGAGCGCCTGCCTCAGTACCGGAAGCGTGCTGGCCGGCCCCGGATCGAGGAGCGTGACACCACCGGCGCCCTGCAACAGCACGCCAGCGATCGCGCGTGGACAATTGCGGAACTTCAGATCGAAATAGTGAATCCCCTGGGCCAGGGTCTGCATCGTTGGTCACTCTACAAGAGAACACGCCAGGATGCCGAGCCTCTTTGCGGTGTCTCAATGCTGTGTCAACAAGGCCTGACAGTCGCTTGGATATGATGTTCAGGTGAGCGCCAAGCCGCGGGTGAGGTACGAAGCGATCGTCGAATCGCTGGCGATGGCGATACTCGTGTTTCGCGAGCGTCAGTTGATCTACGCCAACGCGGCAGCGCAGCAGTTGCGACAGAAGATGCGAGAAAAGCACCGGTCAGAGTTGACGGTGCTCCTGGGCGACTACCTCGGCAACCTTGGTGACGTGCGCGATTCCGCCCGCGCTGTGAGCCTGCTCACCGGACAACGCGGCGAACCGTTCTACTTGCATGTCATGCCGCTCAACCCGCGCGGCTCGGACGTTGCGGTGAGTGTGCGAGAGCTGGGCACCGCCATGGGTGCGTTCCGCGATCGGTATCGCCTGTCCAAGCGCGAAGCGGAAGTGGTGGAACTCGTGCTGCTCGGCTACCGCAACCGCGACATTGCCGCCACGCTCGGGGCCACGCCAGCGACCATCAAGAAGCACCTGACGCACGTCTTCGACAAGGTCGGCGTCGACACGCGAACGCAGCTCGTGGCTCGTCTCGCGTAGGCGGCACAGACACCAAGGCCCCTCGCCCACGCCAATGCGTGCATCCGAGGGCACCCCTGCCCATCGCCTTGGATTCGCCGTACTCGGTGGCTCCTTGAAATCGCATAAAAATGCCACCTAAGTGGTATTGTTCGGTTCGCCGTACTGACCCTATAGTCCAGTTTTCCGCTTCCCAGACCGTGCTATGTGCGAGCGGTGCTTCAGACCGCCAAAAGGTAGGCTTCTTGATTCGGGCGTGCGCCATTTCTGACGTGGGACGTGTTCGGAAGTCCAACGAGGATGCGTTCTTTTCTGACGTCGACATGCAACTGTTTGCTGTCGCCGACGGGATGGGCGGTCACGACGCCGGCGAGGTCGCCTCGCGTCTGGCGATCGAAGCATTGTCCGGCTTCATCCGGCGCTCTGCCGTAGACACGGACTTCTCCTGGCCCTACGGTCTCGATGGCACGCTCACCTACGAAGGCAATCGCCTCAGGACCGCCATTCATCTCGCGAATCGTCGCGTCTTCCGCGCAGCCGAAACCAACGACGAATACAACGGCATGGGCACCACCATCGTAGGCGTGCTGATGCAGGGCGACCACGTCGCGGTCGGACACGTCGGCGACAGCCGGGTCTACCTGCTGCGCGGCAGCACATTGGAGCAGCTGACGCAGGACGACTCGTGGGCGGCCACGGTGCTGGCCCACAACCCGCGCGCCACCGCCAAGGACCTCGCCAACCACCCGATGCGCAGCGTGCTCACCAGCGCGCTTGGCGCGCGCGAACTGGTGGACGTGCACCTGGCCGAACGCGACCTCCGGCCTGGCGACACGATGCTGCTCTGCAGCGATGGCCTCCACGGCGCGCTCGAGGACTCGACCATCGCCTCCATCCTCGAACACCAGCCAGATGTCGAGATGGCCGCACGCGAACTGGTGACGCGCGCCCTCGACGAAGGCAGCCGAGACAACGTCACCGCACTCGTCATCCACTACCAGGCCGCATGACGCTGATCAACGCCGCGCCACCGCTCATGCGCGACGAGGCGCCGATGCACATCGGTGTCTACCGCCTCGGGGAACGTCTCGGCGGCGGCACCACAAGCGCGGTCTATGCCGCCGTGCACGAGATCACCGGCCAGCAGGTCGCGCTCAAGCTCCTCCACCTCGACCTCCAGGACGAGCCGGAAACGCGTGAACGTTTCGTCCGCGAAGCGCGCGTCACCGCCGCACTGCAGCACCGGAATATCGTCCGCGTTGTCGATGTCGGCGCCGAGGCCGGCCGGCCGTTCATTGCAATGGAACGGCTCGAGGGCCTGCCCTTGCCCGCCTACCTTCGAACCGGCCAGGCCGCCACGCTGGAGGCCAAGCTGGCGCTGATGGTGCAGCTGTGCGACGGCCTCGAGGCCGCGCACGACCATGGCATCGTCCACCGGGACATCAAGCCGAGCAACCTGTTCGTCCTGCACGACGGCACGCTGAAGATTCTCGACTTCGGACTGGCGCGCCTGCAGGCATCAACGCTCACAGCCAACGGTCAAATTGTCGGCACCCCAGACTTCATGTCGCCGGAGCAGGCGGCAGGACGTCAGGTCGACCTGCGCGCGGACGTCTTCTCCGCAGGCGCTGTCAGCTACCTGCTGGTGACTGGCCGGTCGCCGTTTGCCGACACGGACTTGCGCAAGACCATCACCAACCTCTTGAATGAAGCCCCAGCGCCGATAAGAGAATCCGAGGCCCCGGTGGCGATTGCGCGCGTGCTCTCCAAATCGCTCGCCAAGAATCCCGACGACCGCTATGCAAGCTGTGCGGCGATGCGGACGGACCTGCAGCATGCCCTCGATGCCAGCGGTCCTGCCCTCTGGAAACGCATCGCGGCCTACGTCGGAATGGTGCGCCTGTGACACGGAAATTGATCATCCACGACGGACGAGCCGAGCGGGAGCTCGTGCTGCTGGGCACACTGACCGTTGGCCGTGACCCGTCCTGCCACATCAGCGACCTCGACCCGCTCCTCTCGCGGAAGCACGCCGAGTTTGTGACCACCACCTCCAGTTGCACCGTGCGCGACCTCGGCAGCCGTAACGGCATGCTGGTCAACGGCCTGAAGGTGAAGGAGCAGCAGCTGAAGGAAGGCGACCTGGTGCAGGTCGGACACTTGCAGATGCGCTTTACCGAGGACGTCACAGTCTCGACGCCGGACGGCATCCGTCGTTCGCATGCCACCACCGCGCACGAAGCGGCAACGATCGCAGCCTCGGCCGCCTCGCTCGAAGACACCCGCCCGCATCCCCAACACGCCCACGCCGGCCATCACGACGATGACGACATCACGCGTCTTCCGGCCGAGAAGAGGGCCGACGACGAGCCGACGATGGCGCCACAGGGCCGCGCCGCGTCAGACGAGGATGCCACGGTCGCGCCCATAAGAAAGACCACGCCCGCGGCAGATCTCGACGCGACCTTTGTGGCCGGCGCTCACCTCGGCGTAGACCTGGACGCCACCGGCGTCGGCCGCACGGCGCCTGCGGCCCCGGCGGAGGCCGTGAAGCCGAGCATCGATCTGGACCGGACAATCGCACCGGGTTCGATCGGCCTGGATGCCACCTTCATTCCTGGCACGAAGTCGCCACTGGCACCTCCCGGGGCCATGCCGGCAATGGAAGCGCGCCTCACCGCCGGCGCGGACCTGCGGATCATCACCGCCACGCCAGGGTGCCGTGCACATTTCAATGTCGCGCCAGACACGCTGGTCGGGCGCCCCCTTGGCGAAGTGCTCGCCGAAGGGCTGAGGGCCGCGGCGACGGATGGGCCCACCGAACTCACCATCGCCGTGGACCGTTCCCCGATCGATCGCTCGCTGATCGTGATTCTCAAAGCCGCGCCCGTCGCTGAGACCGTGTCATGACCGCACCACAGAAGCTCGAAAAGATCGGCCGCTATCAAGTCCTCGATCGCGTCGGCAAGGGCGGCATGGGTGTGCTGTACCGAGGCTTCGACCCGGTCCTTGACCGCGAAGTCGCGATCAAGCTGATGCACGCCGACTTCTCGGAGGACACCGAGCAGATGCGGCCGCGCTTCTACCGCGAGGCGCGCGCCGCCGCCAAACTCAATCACCGCAACATCGTGACGATCTTCGAGTTCGCCGAGGAATCGAACGTCCCCTACATTGTGATGGAGTTTCTGCGCGGTCAAAGCCTCACGGCTCGCATGGCCGCCACGCCGGCCCTCACCATTGACGACAAGCTGAATGTGATGGCCCAGCTCTGCGAGGGGTTGGCCTATGCGCACGAACAGGGCGTCGTGCATCGGGACGTCAAGCCAGACAACGTGTTCATCCTGGAAGACGGGCAGGTCAAGCTACTCGACTTCGGCATCGCCAAGCTCACGAGCTCGACGCTGACCCGCCAGGGCGACGTCTTGGGCAGCGCCTCCTACATGTCGCCTGAACAGGTGGGAGGCAGCGAATCCGTCGACGGCCGCGCTGATGTCTTCTCGACCGGAGTCGTCCTCTACGAGCTGCTGTGCGGTCGAAAGCCGTTTGAAGGCGACTCCCCCACGTCTGTGATCGTCAAGATTCTGAAGGACGAGCCGACACCGATCACCACCTTTGCGCCGACGCTCCCTCCGGAAGTGGTGGCACTGGTCGCCAAGGCGCTGCAGAAGAACGCCGACGATCGCTTCCAGTCGGCCGAAGCTTTCGGCCGCGAGATACAGTCGGTACGCAAGGGACTGCACCCATCGCTCTCGACCCAGCGCATGGACGAGACGCGCTTTGCGAGCACGCAAGTGATGCGGGCGCTGCACGACGACTTCAAGAAGATCGGCGGCGTGGGCAACACTTCGCCAAAGCCGCTGGCCTCGAAAGACGACGCCGAGGTCACGCGCGCTGCGGTGGCCGAATCGAAGTCGAATCCGATGCTGTTTGCCGGCGTCGGTGCGGTGGTCCTGGTGGCGGCCATTGGCGGCTACATGATGATGGGCGGCGGCTCAACGCCCCCGGCTCCCGCCAACGCCGCGACGCACACGGCCGCCACCCGCACACCGGCCACAGCGCCGTCTGCCCCGAGCGCCCCGCACACCAGCACCGCAGCCGCGGCGAGCCCGTCAGCGGTCGCTCCCTCGACTGCAGCCGCAGGGGCAGCCTCCACACCACCGGTGTCACTTCCTACCCCGGCCCCGGCCACGACCGCCCCACGGGCAACCACACCTGGCGCCAGCGTGTCTCGCCCCGCGGCCACGACTTCGCCCCTCCCACCACCAGCGGCAACCGCGCCCATGGTCAGCGTGTCGCTCGAGGGCGGGTACCCGTTCGAGGTGTTCGACGGGAACAGGTCGATTTCCGCTGCCAAGACCTCGCACGATCTCAAGCAACCGGCCGGGAAGTCCCTGCGGATGCAGGCACCGCAGTATTTTCTGAACCAGACGGTGCGTGTCGAAGGGTCCGCCACCCAGTCATTCGAGTTCGCCGCGCCGGGCCTGGGTAGTCTGGACGTGCGCAGCGCCGAAGAGACGTGTGAGGTCTCGATTGGCTCACGCGCACTCGGCAACCCACCGCTCGTGCTGAAAGAAATCGCCGCCGGTAACTACAAAGTGGACATCGTCTGCGGCGGCAACGTGGTGAAGAGCCATTACGCCACGGTGCGCGCCGGTCAGACCTACGTGGCAGCCATCCGATGACGACCAAAGATACGTTGCGATTCGTTCCCATCATCGTGCTGACGCTGCTGGTGCCTGTGGGCGCGCAACAGGCAAACAACGAGGAGTTCGCCAAACGGCAGTACGACAGCGGCTTGAGTTTCCTCCAGAACCACCGCTACGCGGACGCCGTGAAGGACCTGCAGGGCGTGGCGGACTCCTTCCCGGAGAGCACTGTCGCTGATAACGCGCTGCTGCAGATCGCCGAGTACCAGATCGACATCGCCCACAACATCGAGGCCACACAGAAGGCGGTGGACCGGCTGCTGAAGGACTTCGCCAACAGTGACTCGGCGCCGCTGGCGCACGTCATCGCGGGGCGTCTGGCACTGGCCAAGGGCCGGACCCAGGCCGATATCGATTCGGCGATGGCGAGCTATGAGCGGGTGTCGCGCCTGTTTCCAGGCACGGAAGGCGTCGCCGCGGCCGGTTTTTACGCAGGGGAAACGCTTCGGACCGTCCGCCGGGTCGACGAAGCGCTCGACCGCTACCGGCGTGTCCGCATTGAATTTCCGAGGTCTATCTGGGCGGCGCGCGCCGCGATCGGCGCCGGCTACTGCTTCGTCAACCAAGGCAACCCGCAAGCCGCCCTGCAGGAAATCCAGTGGGCACGGCAGACGTTTCCCAACACTCCGGTCGCTACCGATGCGCTGAATCTCAACACCATCATCTACCGCCTGTACGTGCGCGCGCCGGCACAACCACCCTTTACGTTCAGCGGCAGAATCATTGGCGCCGCGCAGGCAAACTACAGCGACGTCGTTGGTCTGCGCTTCGAACAGGATGGTCGGTTACTGCTTGGCCATAAGGCCGGCATCGCAGTCTTCGACGAAAAGGGCGCCGTCGCAGCCACCGTCCCGGCGCAGGAACCCTCTGCCTTCTACGTCGACGCGAACAACCGTGTGGTCGTCGCTCGCGGCAGCAACCTCATCGCCGACAAGGGCCCGACACAGAACCTCTTCGTGCCAGACAAAGACGGCAAGGTGCGCTATCTCGAAGAGATTCCAGCGCTCCTCCTCCGGGCGCAAGGCGAACGGCTGGTATCAGACTACAAGGACCACTCGGTGGCCCGGATCTCGTCAGACGGCAAGTACATCGGCCCCTTTGCCAAGGTCGCCGCACTCCGCATGGCGACCAACAGCATGGACGAAGTGGCCATGCTCGACAAGGACACCAAGAGCGTCTTCTTCTCGGACCGCGACAGCAAGGCGCTGGGCAAGCTGGCGAATAAAGGCACCGGCTACGAGTTCGATGAGCCGGTCGATATCGCCTTCGATGCCTTCGACCAACTGTACGTGCTCGACCGCGGCAAGGGTACCGTCTGGGTGTTCGCGCCCAAGGGCAACAAGCTGATCACCAGCCTCTCCATCCCGGAAAAGAGCCCAGGCTCGTTCATGAAGGCCAACGCGTTCTCCCTCGACCGCGCTGGCCGGCTGTTCATCTTCGATGAGCGCATCAAGCGCATTCAGGTGTACCAATGAGCGGCGTGTTCAGACGGCTGATCTCGGCATCGCTTCTTCTCGGCGCGCTGGCCGGCACCCCGCCCGCCTTCGGGCAAGGCGACCTTGCCGAAGTGCAGGCACAGGTCGCCGAAGCACGCCGCCGCTTCGACGCACTGGACTACGAGCAGGCCGTGCCTGCGCTCGATCGGGCAATCGCCGTGCTGGCCTCACGACGCACGGAAGACACGCTGCGGCTCCTGGCTGACGCCTTCGAGATGCGCGCCAGGTCCCGCTTTGGCCTTGGCGACCAGAACGGCGCCAGAGAAGACTTCATCTCGCTGTTGCGCGTCGATCCCGGCCACTCCCTCTCGGGCCAGATCTCGCCGCGTGTCGTCGCCATCTTTGACGAGGCGAAGAAGAACACGGTCACCAGCGCGAAGCTCATCATCACGCCCGCCAATGCGGATGTGATGGTGGACGGCGTCAAGGTCGCGTCGAATGCGACGATTCAGGTCCTGGTCGGCGACCACACCCTCACGGCACGACGCGTCGGCTACCGCGATGGCACCGCCACGTTCACCGCCGCACCAGGCGCGCTCACTGAAGCGAGCCTGACGCTGCCACGCGAGTCCGCCGTGATCGCGATCGTCACCACGCCGGCAGACGTGGACGTACTGGTCGATGGCATCGTGCGCGGCAAGACGCTCGCCGGCCCACCATCAGCCGACTACGTGGACCGTGCGGCCAGGGCGGGCGTGCCGATGGCACAGCTCTCCGCGGTGATGACGCTCACCGACATCGGCGTCGGTGCGCACCGAATCGAGTTCCGCAAGGGCTGCTTCATCTCTGCCGAGCGCCGCATGGACATCGTGCGCCTCGAGGACATCGTCGTCGATCCGATCAAGCTGCTGCCCGCCGTGGCGACCGTCATCGCCCGCTCGTCGCAGCCCGGAGCCAAGGTATTTGTCGACGCTCAGGACAAGGGTACGGCTCCGTTCACCAGCGAGCTCTGCGAGGGCGATCACGTCGTCGAGATGCGGGCACCGACGGGGCGCTTCACGCGCCGAGTGGAGGCGCGGGCGGGTCAGCGCATCGAGGTCAACGGCGAACTGAAGCCGGCGTTCGCGCTGGTCTCAGCCGGCGCACAGGGCGCTCTTGGATCCGATCTCAGGGTCGTCGTTGAACGCGCGCTCGAACCGCTGAAGAGCATTCTCGTATTCGCACCGCCGGCGGACCGTGTCGACCAGGCGCTGCGCGCCTCGCAACTGCCGAACGACTGGCTCGCCTTCGACGCCAATCGACGACCGCTCGGAAGCTCCGCCGACATCAGCGCGCCGATGCGACGTGATCTCTCCACAAAGCTTTCGCAGGCGTTCGACGCGCAGGGTGTTGCATCGGTCGCGGTGCCCTCGGCGGCCAACCGTAACCGTGTCGTCGTGTCGCTGCTCAGCGCCGGCGCGACCATACCGGATGTCCTGGAACTCACCCTGGATCGGCCAGAAAGCATTGCCGACGCCATCGCCCTGCTCGATCGTCCGCTGACCTTCACCAGGCCATCGATCGGATTCAGCACCGTGGACGTAGCGGACGTGGCGGGTGCAGCCGTCGTCGCAGTTGAGGCCAACAGCGCGGCCGCGAAAGCCAATGTTGCCGTGGGCGACATTGTCACCAAGGTCGGCACCGTCGCCGTCACAGACAGCGCCAACCTGGCCACAGCGCTCGTCGGCAAGACCGCCAACGACACGCTGTCACTCGAACTCAAGGATCGGATGGGCACCGCGAAGAAGGCCGACGTCAAGATCTCCATGACGCCGCGACTCATCGGCATGAACGATCAGACGCTCATGGCCAACCGCGTGCTGCTCGATCTGCGCAGCAAACTGCTTTCGCCGTCGAACCCCGCCGAAGAGGGCATCATGCGGCTCAACGCTGCGGCGGCCCTCGCACGTCTGCAGGCCTGGAACGAGGCCAAGGCGGAACTACAGAAGGTGAGCCTGCCAGAGGGGCCCGGCGTCGGGAACGGCACCGTTCAATACCTGCTCGGTCTCTGTGCCGAAAGTCTCGGCGACCGCGCAGGCGCTGAACTCGCCTGGCGGACCGCCGCGTCGTCGCAGAGCCTGCTGGCCGACGATGGGCCACCAGTGAAGGCATTGGCCGAAGCCAAGCTCGCGGAACTCTCGCGTCGGCGCTAGCGGATCTTTAGCGCAATCGTCAGTGCCGCAGACTCGCGGCCTGCAAACCACGCGATCCCTTCGGTCACGAGATCGACGACGACTGAGTAGTCTCCCGGCGTCGAGACCGCGGGTAGCAGGAGCCTCGTCGAGAACGTCTCGCCGGGCCCGATGTTCCGTGGCAGATTCCAGCGCGCCCAGTCGTAGCTGACCATTTGGCGCGGCTGTCCGGTGTAGAGATGGGCGCCGATGCGGGTCCACCC
>JBEBGG010000208.1:0-5392 GCA_040081555.1 Vicinamibacterales bacterium | reverse complement strand
ATGGCGACCCGCACTGGCGGGTGTCGAGTCGATACGCCCGGAGTGTTCGCGGCTGGGTGCTGCTCTGCGCCCAGGCCACCGCGGCTCGGCGTCGGGCCACCGACTGCCACGCTGTAGCCGGCCGCGTGGACTGCCGTGGTCAACGTCGCGGCGTGAAGCGCCTCGCCCGTCACCCGGGCCGTGCCTCGTTCGTACGACACGTCCGCGGCCCGGACGCCGGCCACGCCCAGCAACACGCGCTCGACGTGGCGCGCGCATCCGTCGCACGTCATGCCCGTGATCTCGAGATGCGCCTGTAGCATGTAGACCGTCCTTCTCGGCTAGCGCTTCTGGCCCTGCTTGACCGACGAGGGGTAGCCAGCATCCGTGGTGGCCTTGATCAGCGCTGCAACCGTGGTCTTCGCGTCGTCGAAGGTGACCACCGCCTCCTTCTTCTCGAAGTCAACGGCCGCCTTGCTCACGCCATCGACCTTGCCGAGGGCCATCCTGACGGTGACCGGACAGGTGACGCACGTCATATTGGCCACGGACAACGTCACGGACGAGGGCGCGGCCCACGCCGGAGTCGCCAGGAGCAGGCTCGCAAACACGGCACTGATCATCTTGTTCATGTCTTCCTCACCTTCTCACGGTCAGTAGAAATACGGCACGACCCACGGGTAGCCGAGAGCAACCAGCAACAACACGACGACGAGGCCGAACAGCACTTTATAGGTCGCGCGCACCCCTGGCACAGCGCAGACCTCGCCAGGCGCGCACGCTGCGGCCGGACGGAAGATGCGGCGGCCAGCAAACAAGAGCGCCACGGCGGCGATGCCGATGAGAAACGGTCGATACGGCTCGAGCGCCGTCAGGTTCGCAATCCAGGCGCCGCTGATCCCGACCGTGAGCAGCACAAGAGGACCAAGGCAGCACGCGGAAGCGAGCACTGCGGCGACGCCGCCGACAACGAGTGCCCCCCGCCCGTTCGGGGTCCCCCCTGCAGCTGCGGCCATGTGATCTTCCGCCATACCTGATAAGCTTATTACCGTACTTAAGTACGGAGTCAACACCATGAATTACGAGAAATTCAGCCATTCAATCGGGGTCGTCGCAACCGGCGCGGGCGTCAGCGTTGAGACCATCCGGTTCTACCAACGGAAGGGCTTGCTGCCGAAGCCGACCCGGCAACACGGGCAGATCCGGCGGTACGGCGATGCCGACGTGGCGCGGGTGAAGTTCGTCAAGTCGGCGCAGCGGCTCGGATTCAGCCTGGAGGAGATCAAGGGACTGCTGCGCCTCGACGACGGGACCCACTGCGATGAGGCGCGGGTGATGGCCGAGGAGAAACTGGCCGATGTGCGGGCGAAGCTGCGGGACCTTCGACGCATCGAGACAACGCTTCGGGCACTTGTTGCGGACTGCTGTGCGACGAAGCAGACCGTCACTTGCCCCTTGATCGCGGCCCTAAACGAGCGTTGACGGCGCCGCCCCACTGGACCACGACCGTGTCCCGCGGCATGTTCATGCGGCACGAGACACCGACATCGCCATCTTGTTCCGGGGTGCCGTCGATTGAATCCGGACGATGGAGTGGGTCCTCAAGTCAAGCCGTTGCGCACTGTGCCCAAGCACGTGGCACCTGAACTGTCCCTTGGTTGACTCGCTCCGCCGCGGCGATCGTGTATAGTGCGCTCGTGATGAGGGCCTGCGCCATCGTCGTCTTGCTCACCGTCACGGTCAGCGCCCTGTGGTGCGTAGACGGTTGCATCGACCCCCTGTCGGCGCGTACCGGTCATTCGTCGGCCCATATGCCGGACGAGGACGAGTCACGGCTGCCCTGTCTCTGTGTCGTCCCCTTCCAGACTGAACCCCTCGGGCCGGCCGGTCCGTTCTGGCGTGTCTTAGTCGCCGACCAGGCATTCGCACTACCCGACGCCCCTCCAGCCCCCTCCTTCGACATCGACCATCCGCCAAGACACGCCTAGCTCCGCACATCGGTGCGACTGGTTGGTGTTTGCACGACCTGTCGGCGCTCGTCCACGAGCGTCGCGCGGCC
Organism: Vicinamibacterales bacterium; assembly: GCA_040081555.1. Taxonomy (GTDB): domain Bacteria; phylum Acidobacteriota; class Vicinamibacteria; order Vicinamibacterales; family CAVVIG01; genus CADEEX01. The sequence goes on along the minus strand of JBEBGG010000208.1, from coordinate 3,354 downwards.
GTGTCTGCACGCCGGTCGTGCGACTCGTTCAGCAGAGCGTTTGGAGGATGTCATGAGAACTTTCATCACGCGTGTTCTTTCGATCCTGGTAGCGGCCAACGCCGCCGTCATCGCGCAGTCACCCGCGACGCAGAACGCGACGGGACGCGTCACCGCAGTGGCCGCCGACTCCGTCACGATTCAAACCAGCACAGAGACGCTTACGCTCTTCGTGGATTCATCGACGAAGGTCATCGGCAAAGGCGTCGGCACGATCACGGGGCGCCTGAAGGCCGAAGGCCGGCCGGCGGTGGTGGCCGACCTGGTCCAGCAGTACGACAGCGTGCGCGTGAAGTACGGGGCCTCGGCAGACAAGGGACCTCGTGCGGCAGAGATCCGCATCGTCGTGAAGGCCGTCAGGAAGCCGTGACGTCGCTCCGGTACATGGCCGATGGAAGCGGGCACGGCCCGTTGCGCTATACTCACGGGGCCGTGGCCCACTATCGGTACCCTCCCGTCGTTCGCGCTGTCGCATTCGCCCTGATACTGTGGCTGGGATTGGACCTCGCCACTACGGGTGTCTGCTGCCAGGACGAACTGCGGCCCGGCGCGACTGCGAATGGTTGGGCGGCGGATCACCACGGTTCGCAAGCGCCGACTGCGCCCAAGCAGGCCGACACATGTTTCTGCTGCGCCCATGTCGTCAGCCCCGTGGCAATCGCTTTCCTCGAGCCACACCTGGAAGCGGTGTCGATTCCTGACGTCCATCCGTCGGACCGTCCAGGAATACGGCTCGCCCTGTACCACCCTCCGCAGTTCCGCTCTTAAACCACCCGCGGTCTCTGGCGCCGCCCCTATGACGGGCGGACGTTGATCCGCGGGCGTACCAACACGTCCGTACGGACTCACGGTTCCGGGTTGCTGGCCCTTGCCAGCGACCTGGGCCAGCGGCTCTGACCGGGACAACCGGAGGCTACGAATGTGGAAGGCGTTGATGTCCGCGGCCTCGGTTCTGTGTGTGCTGTCCGCCACGGCGGCAGCAGCCCAGGACCGGCCCCGCACGGGGGACGAATTCGTGAAGGTCGCAGGAACCGAAGAACTGTTTCCGCGCTGCAAACGGGGAAAGCGACAGGCCATTGGGGTGAGCGGCGCCGCCGACGGCGAGTTCGCGCCGCGGACGCGACAGCCATGAGTTGCCCGTACTCGGCCGATTCGGTCTTTGCGATGCCGCCGAATCGTAGAGCTGCCGTGAATGATCCCTTCACGTTGGCGTCGGGTTGGTGTTCTCTTGCTGACCGTGTGGCTGCTGGCGGACACCTCGCGGTTTGCGTCCTGCGTTCCGCAGCCGGTGCACGGACCAGTGGCGACGCAGATCGGCGCCGGCCACGGCTCCGATATGGTCCCTGCGGCGGATCGGCAATGCTTTGGCCGCTCGCAAGTCGTGGACGTCATTCGCCCCGAGTTGTGTGTCACCCAAGAACCCGTTCCTATGGCCCCGCTGAAGCAGTTGCGATCGCCCGACATCTCGATTCGGACTTCCTCTCGACCGCCGCGTTTCTAGCTCCGTCGTGTAGTGCCTGGTGCTCCGTCCGCAGGTCTGTCGAGAATCGGCGTAGCTGTTTCTATCTGAAGGTCATCATGCGTAACGCACTAGTTCCCCTGCTGGGGCTCGTTCTGTCGATTCCGTTCTTGTCTGCACGTGTCGTAGTCCTGGCCCAGCAGTCGCCGGCCAATGGCGCCATCGCAGGAGCGGGAGCGACGACAACCAGCCAGTTCGTCGACCCGGCCGGGGGGCTTAGCGTGAATCAGCTGGTCCAGCTCGCGCTCTCACGCAACGCTGACCTCATGGCCACACGACAGCGGACCGTTGAGGCCCAGGGACTGCTCCGCCAGGCTGGCTTTCGGCCAAACCCCGTGATCGAGACCGAGTTCGGCAGCGGGTCCCCGATTGGGAATCCGGGCGAACGCGAGTTCAGCGTGGGCTACGGCCATGTCTTCGAGTTGGGCAGCAAGCGTGCCCGTCGCGTCGATGTGGGGCGAGCTGGACTGGACTTGGCTCGGCTCGAGATTTCTGATCGCGAACGGACACTCCGGGCCGAACTGCAGGACCGCTATATCGCGGCCATGGCCGCGATACGCAATCTGGAGGCGGTTGCGCAACAGTTCGAAGTTACGCAGCAGAGTTTGGCGGTGACGCAGCGGCGCGTGTCGGAGGGAGAGTCGCCGCGTGTCGAGCAGATGATCCTTCAGGCGGAAGTGGGTCGCCTCGAGGCAGACCGTCTGCTGCTTGCGAGCGAAGTGCAGCAGGAGATGCTGGCGCTTCGAGTGGTCGCCGGCATGGAGCTGAGCGAGCCGTTGGCTCTGCAGCCTGAGGGCGACCGGCCACCAGCCGGACTTACGCTCGACGCGGCATTGGAGCGCGGCCTTGCTTCTCGTCCCGACCTAGCAGCGGCCCGCGGGGAGGAGACGCGAAGTGGTGCTGAAGTGCGCCTGGCTCGCGCCGAGCGCGTACCAGACGTCGCCGCGCTGGTGCGCTATACGGACTCTCGGTCGTCGTTCAGTCAGTTCGGCTTCACCGCTTCAGGAGCGCTGGCCCAAGTGCGCGACCACGATCGTGTGTTGTTTGGGGGGCTGTCCATCACCCTTCCTCTGTTGTCCCGCAACCAGGGGCAGATCGAGGCGGCCCGCGCGCGCGAGACGGCGGCGGTGCTGCGGCGCCAACACATCACCCGAAGTATTGAGGCCGAAATTAGAGGGGCCTACGGACGATACCTCGCTGCGCGACAGGCCGTAGAGGTGTTCAGTAAGACCGTGATTCAGCCGGCCCAGGAAAGCGTCACCGTGCTGCGCGCCAGCTACACCGCGGGTGAAGTGCGCTTGTTCGACGTGCTTACTGAGCAGCGGCGCCTGATCGACACGCAGAAAGCATACACAGAGGCTATTCGACAGGAGGCGCTGGCGCGCGTGGCACTGGAACGCGCGATCGGCGTCCCTCTCCAGTAAAGGACGGATTCGAGATGCCGCAAGCAACATTCAGTGCTGTGACCCAACAAGAGTCGTCGCGCCGCCGGTGGTGGCTACTCGCGGGCGCCATCGCTCTTGTGGTCGCCGCAGCCGTGTTCTGGTCGCGGTCGGGTCCGTCGGTCGAACGCGAGGCCGGGGAAGGCGCCGCTGAAGCGAAGGAGACCGCAACGGCTACGTCGACGCTGCTCGAGATCGAGCCGGATGTCCAGCGCGCGGTGGGTCTCGCCGACGCGCCCGTGGAGGAGCGCTCCATCGCTGAGACGATTCAGACGACCGGCATAGTCGGCCCTGACGAGACGCGCCTCGCACGCATCAGACCGTTGGCGGACGGGCGGGTCACGGCGGTCGCCG
>JBEBGG010000207.1:0-5406 GCA_040081555.1 Vicinamibacterales bacterium | reverse complement strand
GGTTGCGATCTCGCCCGCATAGTCGGCGATGAGCGCCGATGCGTAGCCAAGCGCCACGCCGGAGGAGTTGGCGTCGCTGCCGTCGGCGATCAGCTGAATGGCAGCCGGCGTGCCGCCGAGCATCGCCTTTTGATAGCCGGATGGAATGGTGACCGCAATCCACGCATCACCATGTTCCAGATAGTGGTCGACCTCGCCAGCGCTGGTCACAAGGCCTGCGATCGTGAAGGTGCGGGAGGCGTTGAACCTGGCGATCAGTTCGCGGCTGCTCACCGACCGATCAGCGTCGGCGACCACGACCGGTACGTTACGAACATCGGTCGTCGCCGCATACGCCAGGGCGAACAGCTGAATGATCGGCGCCATGACCACAATGCCAAAGAGCCGCGGGTCCTGCCGCAACTCGATCAGCTCCTTCCAGATCAGCATCCGAACACGTCGCATGTCAGACCCACTGGCGGCGCAAGCGCGCCGAGGCCAGCAGCAGCACGACCGCCGAATAGACGGCCAGCGCAGCCAGTTGTTCCCAGACTACTGACAATCCAACCCCCTTCAGCACGATGCCGCGCAAGGCAATCAGGAAGTAGCGGGCCGGCACCACATAGGTGATGCCACGCAATACCGCCGGCATGCTGGCGATGGGAAAAATGAAGCCCGACAGCATGAGCGTCGGCAGGAAGGACGCCAGCAGCGCCAGCTGAAATGCCACCTGTTGCGTGTCCGCAACGCTGGAGATCAGGAGCCCAAGACCGAGCGCCCCAACCAGGTACAGGGCGACAGTGCCAAGCAGCAGTGGCCACGAGCCGCGCATCGGCAGCTGGAACATCGCCATCGCCACCAGCAGGATGGCGATCGCAGACATGAACGAAATTGCGAAGTACGGGATGGTCTTGCCGAGCACGAACGAGGTGGCACCGAGCGGGGCCATGCGGACCTGCTCGATCGTGCCGCGTTCCTTCTCGCGGACGATGGACAGCGCCGTCGAGACCACGGCAGTAATCATGACGATGTAGGCGATGAGTCCGGGCACCAGGAACAGCGCGCTCTTGAGCTGCGGGTTGTACCAGATGCGCGGCTCGACCGCGACCGGAGGGCCAGCCGCGACACCCGCCTCGAGGCGATAACGGGCCGATTCGTTCCTGAGAATCGTCTGCGCGTAGTTCATCACGGTCGTTGCAGCATTGGCGTTATCGCCGTTGAGCAGCACCTGAATCGGCACGACCCGTCCGGCCGCCAGGTCGCTCGACAGCCCGGCGGGCAGTACGAGCACGGCCCGCACGTCCCCACGCTCCATCAACCGTGTCACTTCGTCACCGCTGCGCGCGTCGGCAACGATGTCGAAGTAGCCGGAGTTGACGAAGCGCGAGATCACCGCACGGCTCATCGCCGATCGATCGCGATCGTCAACCGCCAGCGCGATGTGGCTCATATCCCAGCTGAGGGCGTAGCCGTAAACCAGCAGGAAGAAGGCAGGGATGAACATCAGGATCATCAGCGTCCGGGTGTCCCGGACGATCTGCCGCATCTCCTTGCGGCCGACGCTGATGGTCTTCATCATCGCCCGTGCACTCCAGCCGAGACGACATCGAGGAACACGTCCTCAAGCGACGGCTGCACCGGTTCGATGGCCAGGACGTTGACGCCGCGCTGCTGCAGACGGTCGCGCAAGCGGAGCGACGCCTCCGGTGCCGCTCCCGTCATGACCGCGTGAACGACCGTCCCGAAAATTGTGGTCTTCTGCACGCCCTCGAGTCCGTCGAGCACACGCATCGCCTGCACAGGGTCTGAGGCCTGAATCTCGAGAATCGAACGGCCGTTGAAGATGGCCTTCAGTTCGCCCGTCGATCCGAGCGCCGCCAGCCTACCCGCATGGATGATGGCCAAGCGGTGGCAATGCTCGGCTTCGTCGAGGTAGTGCGTGGTGACGAGGACGGTGACGCCCTGCTCGGACAACTGATCGATAAGCGTCCAGAATCGGCGGCGCGAGACAGGGTCGACGCCGCCGGTTGGCTCGTCCAGAAAGACAATCTGCGGTTGGTGGAGAATGGCGCAGCCGAGGGCCAATCGCTGACGCCAGCCGCCGGCAAGGTCAGCGGCCTTGGTATTCTCTCGGCCGCGCAGACCGGCCATGTCGAGCGCGAAGGCCCGGCGGGCGGCAAGCCTCGCGCCGCTGAGCCCGTAGATCCCGCCGAAGAATTGAATGTTCTGCTCGACGGTGAGCTGTTCGTAGAGTGAAAACTTCTGCGACATGTAGCCGATACGGCGCTTCACACCCTCCGGGTCCGTCGAGACGTCGACGCCGCCCACGGTCGCGGTCCCGCTGGTCGGCTTCAGCAGCCCGCAGAGCATGCGGATGGTGGTGGACTTGCCGGCACCGTTGCTGCCGAGAAATCCGAACACCTCGCCCTTGCGGACATCGAACGAGACGCGATCGACCGCGACGAAGTCACCGAAAGAGCGGCTCAGGTTCGCCACCTCGATCGCGTTCATGGTCCCAAGGCCCGCCGAAGGCGCGCCTTCGCGATCTCCCGAAGCACGACGGCCCGCGTCCCGTCGAGTGATACCTGCATCACCAGAGTCTCGGCATCGATCACGTCGCTGCTGATCGCGACGCCTGCGGCGTAGCGATCCTTGACGACGCGCAGGGCCTCGGTCGCGGCACGCTGGGCATCAACAGCCGCCTCGTGTGCGGCCGTGCCCGCCTCAATCTCAGACAGGCGCTGATGGATGTCCAGCGAGACCATCGTCTCGAACTCGGCCACACGCGCGTCAAGCACCCGCCGATTCGCTATCGCCTCTGCGCTCTCCGCCTTGGCGCGGCCGCCATCAAACAGCGACCAGCTCAGGTTGAGACTGGCATCCCACGACGACCGCCAGGTCGCCGAGCGCGGGAAGATTCGCGGATTCGGATTGGCGTAGTCGAGGCCACCGCCGACAAAGACCGATGGCCGCCGGGCTGCCATCGCGGCGTTGACGCGCTCACCCACCGAAAGACGGCGATCCAGCAGCGCCTGCCGTTCTTTCCGCTGGGCCACGGCCCTGGCCACCAACGCCTCCGGGGCGGAATCAACCGCCTCGGCTTCAACCGGCGCCGCGACAACGAGCGGTGTGCCAGCGCCGAGACCAATCAGCCGAGCCAGTTCGGCCTCCGCCACCTCCCGGGCCGAACGAGCCTGAATGGTCAACATGCGTTGTCGGGACACCTGAGCCTCTGCGGTCAGCACATCGCTTGGGGGCACGAGACCAACCGCCAGCGCGTTACGGACATTGGCCGCGTGCGCGGCGATCTGCCGTTCCGACAGCGTCACGATTCGAAGTGATTCGTCGGCGCCGACCAGAGTCCAGTAGGCACGCTCCACTTCAAGGCGAACGTCCGACCGCAGAGCCTCGAGGTCGGCGGTCGTCGCCTGCGATTCTCGCTCGGCTGCCCGCTCGAACGCCTGCAAGCGGCCTCCGGTATAGAGCGGCCAGGTGGCATCCAGCCGAGTGCGGTAGTTGTCAGGCACGTCGGGATAGATGACCCGCAGCTGGTTGTTCGGCAGAGGAATGCCGAACTCCTCGACATGATTGGTGCGTGCGTAGCCAGCCTGCGCCACGATCTGCGGGGTGAGGGCGGCTCGACGCTGATTCGTCACGGCCTCGGCGGCGTCGTGCCGCGCCGCTGCCTCCGCCAACCTGGGGCTGGCAGCCAACGCTCGGGCGACGGCGTCGTCGAGCACGAGCTGGAGGGGATCGACTGGCCGCTGTTGGCCTTGCGCAGAGGACGCACACAGCAGGACGGCAACCGCCACCAGCGAATGTTGAACTGTCATGACACTACCTCTTCGAGCTTGGCGACAAACACATCTTCGAGGGACGTGGGAATGGGCCGCACCGCGGCCTCGCCGAGACCGGCGGCGCGCAGGCGGGCCGACAGCGCGGCCACGCCCTGCGACGGATCGGACTCCTGCAGCCTGACGTGGGCACGCTCACCGAACAACTGCACGCTGAGAACGCCAGGAGCCCCAGCCAACGCCGCAGGGATGCGACGATGCTCGGGCAGCATGACTTCGAACAGCGCGCCAGGCAGACTCGCTCTCAATGCGGCCGGCGTGTCGAGCGCCAGGAGCCGACCACCGTCGAGAAAGGCCACCCGGGCGCAGCGTTCGGCCTCATCCAGATAGGGTGTCGCCATGATGATGGCAATGCCCTGCGCCTGAAATTCGGCCAGGAGCTTCCAGAACTCACGCCGCGACACCGGGTCCACGCCGGTGGTCGGCTCATCGAGCACGATCAGCCTCGGCTCGTGGACCAGCGTGCAGGCGAGCGCGAGCTTCTGCTTCATGCCACCCGAAAGCTGGCCGGCCAGGCGCCCGCGAAACTCACCCAGACCGGTCATCTCCAGCAAACGATCACGACGGCCCGCGTAGTCGTCGAGACCGTGAATCTCGGCAAGAAACGCGATGTTCTCGTCGACAGAGAGATCGGTGTAGAGGCTGAACCGCTGCGACAAATAGCCGATCGACGCCGTCAGCGCCCGATGCTGTCGCACGGGATCAAGTCCGAGCGTCCGCACGCTGCCGGAGCCCACGTCGAGCAGGCCGCAGATCGCGCGAATCGCCGTGCTCTTGCCGGCACCGTCTGGGCCGATCAGCCCGAACATCTCACCCGAATGGATCGACAGCGTGAGATCACTGAGTGCCACGGTTCGGCCGTAGCGATGCGTCACGTGCTCAAAAGTGACCGCGTCAGCGCCCAAAGACTATCTCCGCTTCGACCGGCATGCCGGCCTTGAGAATCCCGGCGGTGTTGTCGACGCTGATCTTGACGCGGAACACCAATTTCGATCGATCGTCAGCCGTCTGCACATTACGCGGCGTGAACTCCGCCGTGTCGGCGATGGCGCTCACCGTCCCAGACAGGCTCTGGCCACCGCCGTCGGGAAACAGCGCGGCCGACTGTCCGACGCGAAGCCGAGGAATGATGGGTTCGTCGACGTAGACGCTGGCCCATGCCCGGTCAAGGTCGGTGATCACGACCAGCGGCGCGCGCGGCGGCACGAGTTCTCCTCGGTCCGCAATGGCCGCGGTCACGACGCCGGCAATTGGCGCCGTCACCACCGCGTCCGTGATGGCCTTCTTCCAGATGGCTCCCTGGGCCGCCGCGACCGCCACGCGGGCGCGTGCGCCGTCGACCTCTTCACGGCGTGCGCCGGCGCGGAGTCGTTGCACGGACTCCTCCGCCGCTGCCACACGCTGATCGGCAGCGCGACGTCGCTCGCCGGCGATATTGCGCCTCGACACGGCATCGTCGCGCTGCTTGCGTGAACCGGAGTTCAACGCGAGCAACGACTCGAAACGCTGCACGTCGAGCTCCGCGGCACCAAGATCGGCCGCCGCCGCCGCGGCGTCCGCCGCGGCCGCGGCA